>PBXZ01000078.1:0-50000 GCA_002729415.1 Candidatus Poribacteria bacterium
CGATCAGGGAATGGCCTCGACGGCAAAATCGTTGGTGATGTAACACTGGATGGCGGAAAAGTCGGCAAAGCTGCCAGATTCAAAAATAAAGGTTATCTGGACTTAAATGGGCCCAAGGTGCCTAAAAATCTGATTCCTACCAAAGGGTTCAGCCTGCTGGCTTGGGTCAATGTTGAAGCCGATGGCGACCAAGCAGTCTTTAATGCCTGGGCAGCTGATGGTCAATGGCTGATTCACCCGGAAGTCCGTCCAGGTGGAGGTATCTACCGATGGACAGTCAGGGGCGATAAGCCGTTGGGGACAATTGGCGAAGTTAAGGCAGGGAAACCGGTCAAAAACGAATGGCACCATTTTGCTGCCATCTATGATTCAGTAAGCGGAGTTGCCACTCTTTATATTGATGGTAAAGAGGCCGGTAAAGACGCACGTGCCGATAGTAAAGGTAAAACCGTCAATAAAAACTGGGATCAAGGGGCTCGTGTTGGCCAAAACGCTGATAATGGCCGTCCATTTGTTGGCAGGATGGATGAAATCGGACTCTGGAATGAGGCATTAGCCGCAGATCAGGTCAAGAAATATATGGATGGTCTTCCCAAAGCAGCAGTTGATGCCAAAGGTAAACTGGCTTCAAAATGGGGACATATCAAATCACTGTAATCACCCGTTTACACAATATCAAAAAGGGTAATCTAATTTCTGGATTGCCCTTTTCATTTTAAAATCTCGAGTTAAGAGGTCTATCCAGATGAAAATAAAAATGCATATTTCCGCCATTTTAGCATTGGTGCTGATTAGCGGGATGTTACAAGTTTTTGCCGCTGGAGATAAAAACGAGGGTCTTGTCTTCTACTACGACTACTCCGAAACTAATGGCGATAAAGTGCCTGATCTCTCCGGTAATGGTTATGACGGAGAAGTAGTAGGCAGCTTCAAAATCGTCGAGGATAAGGAACGGGGTAAGGTAGGGGAGTTTAAAGGCGGTAACTGCTATCTTAAGTTGGACCCAGACAAAATCAAGGATGAGGGAAACATTCCCACTGAAGCATTTAGTTTGCTAGCTTGGGTCAACGTCGTCGGGGATGGAGATCAAGCGATCTTTAATGCCTGGTCATCCGATGGTCAATGGCTAACTCACCCGGAAGTCCGTCCAGGCTCAGGAATCTACCGATGGCTGGTTAGAGGTGATAAACCTGAAGGAACACTTGGCGAAGTTAAGGCAGGAAAACCGGAAAAAGGTGCGTGGCACCATTTTGCTGGTACCTATGATTCAGCAACAGGAAAAACCGTTCTCTATATTGATGGTAAAGTAGTTGGTAGCGACGAACGTGCAGGAAGCAAAGGGAAAACCGTCAATGAAAACTGGGCTCAAGGGGCACGTGTAGGATTTAACGTGGACAATGCGCGCCAGTTCATGGGAAAGATGGATGAAATCTCACTCTGGGAACGTAACATCACCAAAAACGAAGTTAATGAAATAATTGAGCTAGGACTTGACGGCTATCTAGCTGTTAATTCAGCTGAAAAACTAGCTACGACTTGGGCAACAGTTAAGTCAAAAAGATAGGATTATTAAGGTGAGTGTCTTTCACTCAATACCAGAAGGGTAATTTGGGTTTCTAAATTACCCTTTTCATTTTAAAGGCAAGGAATCTGTAAAATGAAAATAAAAGTGTCTATTTCCTATATTTTAGTACTCGTGCTAATTAGNGGTGTGNTACAAGTTTTTGCGGCTGGAGATAAAAGCGAGGGTCTCGTCTTCTACTATGATTACTCTGAAATTAATAATGGCAAAGTAGCTGACCAGTCTGGCAACAGTTACGACGGAGAAATNGAAGGAAANATCAAAATTGTCGAGGATCCAGAACGTGGTAAAGTGGCGCAATTTGAATCGGGAAGTTACCTTAAACTAGAACCTGAAAAAGTCAAAAAAGACGGAAATATCCCAACTAATGCCTTTAGCGTTTTAGCATGGGTAAACGTTGAAAATAATGGTGCTCACCACGCAATTTTTAACGCGCGATCAGCTGACAANACATGGTTAACTCACCCAGAAATACGTGTAGGCGAAGCAACATACCGCTGGNTGCTCCGTGCAGCAGCCGGGAATAAAATATTCGACATGAAAGCTGGTAGCCCCAAACCAGGTAAATGGGTACATTATGCTGGTACTTATGATCGAAAGAAAAAGCCGGGGGCAATTCTATTTATTGATGGCAAACCGGTTGGAGAAGCAGCAGGAGACCTTCCTGTTTCGGCAGACTGGGACCAAGGAGCGCGCGTGGGGTTTAATATTGACAACAAACGCCCGTTTACAGGTATGATGGATGAGGTCTCTGTTTGGGAATATGGCTTCAGCCAAGAAGAAATTCAAGAAATAATCGAGAAAGGTCTCGACGGTTTTCTAGCTGTTAATCCAGTTGAAAAATTAGCCACCACTTGGGCAACAGTCAAATCAAGCAGATAATTCGTCTCAGGCGCATAAATCTTAACTCAATCTGGCTTTTTCCTGTTTTCAAGATAATGATTGACGGCTTTGACAGCTTCTGGGCTATCAATCCTCTTCAATACTGCAAACGTACCTGAACTAACTCTTTTATCGGAATCGCCTAGCAACTTAATTAAATCCTTAACGGCTCCAGACGCAGCCTGCCCCATCTTTCCTAAAGCCACAATTGCTTTATAACGTATGGTTGCGTCTTTATTATGCAACTGCAAGATAAGGGATTTCACTTTCTTCTCGATGGCGAGTGCGTCAAGTTCCCTAATTTTTTTTAAGCTATATTTAGCAAAACCACGAGTAAATTCGTCTTTGCTATTTAAGGCTTGAGTTAAAATTAACATGGTCTTTTTTCGGCTTGAGGGATCAACTTTAGCCAATGCGGCGGCAGCCGAAACACGTACGCTTACATCATTATCGTCCAAGGTAGCCGTCAAAGCGAGTAAAGTTTCCTTAGACAGCTTGTCAATGCGGCTCAGCGAAAATGCGGCGGTGCGACGAACAATTTTATTAGTATCACTTAGTGCATCTATCAATGCGGGTATAGCCGCCTTTCCAATTCCACTCAATGCCATCGCAGCGTTACTGCGTATCATCTCGTTTTCACTCTTTAACGCTCTTCCCAAAACCGGTACGGCAATGCTGGCAGCAGGGCCAATCTGCCCCAACGACTTTACCGCATTAACGCTAACTTCCCAGTTTACATCGTCTACAGCATCTATTAAAAAAGGGACTGCAGCCTTGGCGCTTCCACCAATGCTGCCAAGCGCAGACGTCGCATTTAACCGCACAGTCCAATCACCATCACCAAGTGCTGTAATTAACGCTGGTACTGATTCGCCAGCATCTCTTCCAATACGTCCCAAGGCAAAGGCAGCATTGCGGCGTACATACCGAGATTCATCATTNAGAGAATCAATCAGCAACGGAATAGCAATCTGCGCTTTATGACCGAAAGCTCCTAGTTTCTTAGCCGCTTTACTACGAACAGTTATATCTTCATCATTGAGTTGACCCATGAGAAATTTTATCTGGGATTCATCTTGCTGGGCAACAACTGTCAGACACAAACAAAGCATTAAATGACATACTAGAAAAAACTTTTGTGTCAGGTATGGATGCCTAATCCCAAAGTTAAAACGGCAAAGGCCCATCTTTCTCATATCTTTTCAGTAATCTTGATCAACTGATTAGCCTTGATGTTAGCCAGCGTTTGTTTGCTACCGCTCGGCCAATGTACTTCAATTTTATCAACAACCTTTTTCTCTCCTAAGCCAAAGATGACACGAAGGTCATTGGCTGAGAGATAACTAGCAGCACTTTGGACTTCAGCAATACGGACGTTCCCTTCTGTAATGATACGAATACGTGCTCCAATTCCATCACGGTTACTTTGTGTCCCAATTAGTTTAATTGCAAGCCAATTATTGGCGTTTCCTCCATCATTCCGAAGTAGGGTCACGCTTTGATTACAATTGAAAACAAGGAGGTCCACATCACCATCGTTATCATAATCTCCGAAAGCGGCCCCACGACCAACGTACTTATCCGAAAAGTACTTTCCTGAAGAAGCAGAGACTTCAGTATAAGTTCCATCACCGTTCCCTCTGTACAGTTGGTCTCTCTGCGGATAAGTCGACTTCCTGGTATTTGGATCAATAAATTCCTGTACGTCACCATTGGCCACAAAAATGTCTAACTCACCATCATTGTCATAGTCAAAGAATTTTGTTCCAAATCCAACCAACGAAGCAGAGACACCACCCAAACGAGCTTCGTCACTTATATCAGTGAAGGTCCCATCACCGAGACTTTTGTAAAGTGTGTTGGTTTCCGTATTAGTGACAAAAATATCAAGCCAGCCATCCTTATTATAATCTGCTATGTCAACTCCCATTCCACCTTCCGGTATACCATCTTTATTAAAAGCCGTTCCCGATGAAAAAGCAATATCATCGAAAATCCCCCCATTATTCAAATAAAAGTAGTTTCGGTCAGTATCATTAGCAATATATATATCAGGATAACCATTATTATCACAATCACCTACCCCAATCCCTAATCCCCTACACGGAATGGCATTGTAAACGCCGGATCTTTTGGTTGCATCAGTAAAAGTCCCATCCCCATTGTTTTGATAAAGGACGTCTTTAGCTGGGCGAAACGTTCGCGGATGACAATATTCAATCGCTCCGGTTTTCAGATTGATACACGGTTTCATTGATGTACTGTACTCTACATAATTAACAACGTACAAGTCTAGATCCCCATCCAAATCAAAGTCTAGAAAGGCACAACCTGTACTCCAACCCGCGTTGCCAACCTTTGCTTTTTGAGTAACATCTATAAAACTTCCATCTCCTTGATTCTGGTAAAGTACATTAGGACCATAGTTGGTTACATAGATGTCGACAAAACCATCATTGTTATAGTCTCCCACGGCGATTCCCATCCCGTAACGGGAATCGCCAACACGAGCTTTTTTCGTAACATCAGAAAAAGTCCCATTACCATTATTGTTTCTATAGAGCATATTCCCGTAAGTAACCCGACTTTTTTTCCTTTCCAAAAAACCGCCGTTTACAACGTATAAATCCAAAAACCCATCGTTGTCATAATCCAAGAATGCCGCACCCGCCCCCATAGTTTCAACAATGTGACGACGCTGACTCTTACCATTGTAGTGCTTGAATTTAATACCTGAATCCTGGGTAACATCTGTAAACACAACCGAACGATTATCAGCATAACCTAATTGACTCAACAAGGTTAAAACGGACAAGACCAAACAAAACCAGATACAGAACAAAATCATTCCGGCGGTTCGATCTAAGACCTGTTTAATCTCAACTGTGTAGTAATAGCTCATCTATTTCGTCCTTCAGAATTACTTACCAAATTGATCTTATGCTAACTGAATACTTAGATTTTATCATATTTTCTCTAAATCTCAAAAGGAGTTATGGTTACAAATAAAAAGGCAAAGAAAGTATTCAATGGAAACAAAGAAAAAAGTTCTTTATACGACACCTCCACATTCACGAACACGATTAATCTGAAGACGACTTCGGTGCTGATATTGACGCAATGTTTCAATTTGGTACTTCTGGCATAATTGTCGAACGCTTACAGTGGAATCCACTGATCTAATCAGAGTCCATGCCTCCATATTGTACCGCTGTTCAATTTCAACCTTTCCCTTATAGTCCAGAAGCATTTTCTGAACCTTTTCCTGTGTATAATTATCGTGAATGAAGACTCGATCGAGGTCAAGCGTAGCAATAAAATGTTGTTCCCGTGGATTTTGGCAAACCATCTCTTTTCCAGTAACATCTATAATGTTTCCAGCACCTACTGGCACAATATAATAATGGTATAATTCGGCAAAAGCATTTAATGGCATACCACCTCCATAGGCACTTGGCCAAAAAACAATCTCAGCACCCAAATCATCCGCACATTGCCAAAGTTCAGGAAAATTAATATCAAAGCAGGTTAATATACATATCCGACCAATGTCAGTTTCAAAATATTTAACGCCATCTTGACTGGGTGAAAGGTTTTCTCCCCAGAAAACAAACACTTTACGATAGCTGCCAACAATCTCACCTTTCCGTCCAATAAGAACGACCGTATTATATTGCTTATCCTGATCATCCTCCACGATTGGACAAATGACATACATTCCGTATTGTCGTGCCAGTTTACCAACCGCATCGGTTATTGGACCAGGGATAGGTTCTGGATGATTGCCTGCAAATATTTCGGGCAGGCAAGCGATGTCAACTCCAAACTCACCAGACGTTTTCAGATGATCCAAAGCCAATGCTAGCTTGCTCCGGTAATCACCATTGCTCCCAATGGCGATCGCAGACACTTTTATTTTTGATAACATACAATTTTCCTTAGTTGTATAAGCGTTGACCTAAGCTTAGTATAAAGCAATTGAGTGNGCACAAAACCAACTGAATAAAACAGTTTTCAAATACATACCAAGTATAGCCTAAACCAATCCTCGTTTAACCTTAGTACCATTCGCAAGGCACATGCTACTCCACAGCGTACATGCTATAAATTTATCATAAAACCTATAAATACAATGCCATATTTTCAATGATCAAAAAATCAGGCACAAATTTCAGCTGATGATCGAAAAATTTCTTGACTCTTAAGGCCGAATAAAATAGAATTAGTAGGTAGCCCCCACTATACATTTAGACTCACAATAACCTCTACTCACAATGACCTCTAAAAAGCTATCTAATCACCAGGGAGAAGAATCATGGGTTTGAAAAGCAGACTGATAGGAGAAGCAACGGAATTTGAAATACCTGAAACAAAAGAAGAGATTATTAAAGCGATCAAAGATTCGGAAGTTAACCGCGACGTTGAAATTGACTACGAACTGACGGAAGAAGTCGAAAACTTCCCTGATTACATGGACGAAGTACCTGCTAAACTCGGCTTTATACATTCCAAAATTGTTTGTGTCAATATCCCNCCAGTGGGAGAGTTCACAGAGCCGATTCCGGATGGAGCATTGTCAGACCAAGAATTGTATGCTTCAATCAGAGTTGGTGGCGTTGAAGAAGCAGAGGTNGTGGAAGAGTCTTATTTCGATCCGGAACTTGGACANGTTCTACAATTTTCTAACTACACCATGGATATCAGGGAAAGAAAATTTACCAGAATCGCATCACGTATTTCCATGTCCATTTCTGCCAGTGAAGGTGAGGGCCGCAAAAAAAAAGTCATTCTGGCAGAGACTCCAGTTCAATCAATAGAAGTAAGCGGATCGGGAGTATTAGTGGAGGTAAAACGAGGTTCAGGAATACATGAAGGAATGTCGGTTGATTTAACCGTTACCAACCCAAAGTTCCCGAAATTTAGCGAAGAAGACGAATACCATGGAAAAACCACTTTGGTCTCTCGGATTGCTAGAGTCATTAAAAACCCNGACAAGCCAGATAACGATAATATCGCCGTNGCTTGGGTTTTTGAGAACCCCTTTGANGAAGCGAAGGTCACTGACAAAATCTCATCATTTTGCATGCAGCAGAAGCTAGTTGAACACCAGCAAAGTGTNGAACAAGAACTCAGCGATAAATACGGTGGAGGGTTCAAAAAGAAAGTCAAGAGATTCTAGTCATTTCGAAAACCACATAAGCCGTTGGTCAATTTCTTCACCGAATAGCTTCTCCAGTTATCGTGTCGAAGAAGAGCAGTTGTTTCTGATCAAAGTTTATCGAAACTATCTGTCCAACGGCTTTGTCAAAATCAGGTGAAGTTCTGACTTTCAGCATTACCGTTTCTCCCTCCCCGTTCTCCCCCAAACTNAGATCTACAATTGTTTCAGCACCTAAGGATTCAAACTCATATATTTCAGCCGGAATACCATTTGTACCTTGCCCGTCTTCCAAACTAATGTCTTCTGGGTGAACTCCAAGTATCACTTCACAATCCCTATCAACCGTTGCTAGTTTCTTTGCAATTTCCGCTTCNGTGATCTGCCACTGAAGATGNCCTAAGAAACTCATCCGAATATTCTCACCTTCAGCCAAAACCTCGCAAGGAATCAAATTTATGCTTGGGTTACCAATGAAATCCGCCACAAAAAGGTTAGCAGGTGAACGATAGACCTCTGTGGCTGTTCCAACCTGCATTACTCCGCCATCCTTGAGGATCGCAATTCGATCCGCCATTGACATGGCTTCAGTTTGATCATGAGTCACATAAAGCGTCGTAATGCCCGTTTGACGTTGACGCCATTTAATCTCAGCCCGCATTTCAGCTCGCAATTTCGCATCTAATGCCGAGATTGGCTCATCCATTAAAAACACTTTTGGCTGGCGTACCATAGCACGACCAAGTCCAACACGTTGTGTTTCTCCACCACTAAGTTGACTGGGTTGTCGTTCCAGAAGATGCTCAATATGCAACATCTCTGCGATCTCCACAACCCTTAAATTGATTTCAGAGTCGGAATGGCCCCTTGGGTGAAGGGGAAAAGCCATGTTTTCGTACACAGTCATGTGCGGATACAAAATATGTTCCTGAAAGACAAAGGCGACATCACGAGTGGCTGGGGTCATGTCCGATATCAATTCATCATCCATATAAATCTCACCTTGTTCAGGTTGTTCCAAACCAGCTATACACCTAAGCNTCGTTGTTTTACCNGCNCCTGTGTGCCCCAAAATAACGAAAAATTCGCCATCCTCAACATCAAGATTGAGATTATCTAAAGCNATTTGACCGGAAAAACTCTTCTTGATATTTTTTAGTCTTAGATTCGCCATCACTTACCTTTTAACCGCACCAAAGGTAACACCACGTAGTAAATGCTTCCGCATTAAAAAAGTAAAGACCGCAACAGGTAACAAAAAGATGAAAGTTTTAGCCGCAATCATCCCCCAATCTACCCCACCAGATCCAGTTGCGCTGGTAATAGACGGAGGAGCAGTAACAGCTTTACCTCCAACCTCTGTCAACACAAGCGCAAANGCAAATTCGTTCCAAGCTGTAATCAAACAAAATACNGCTGTNGCCGCAATTCCNGTTACCGACTGCGGAAAAACGACCTTGAAGAAACTCTGGAAACGCGTGTATCCGTCTACTAACGCTGCATCCTCATATTCCTTTGGGATTTCGTCAATAAAACCTTTCATCAACCAGACAGCAAATGACAGGTTGAAAGTAGTATACAACAGTATCAGACCCAAATGCGTATCACGTAACCCAAGTTTACTATACATCAGGTAAACCGGGATGACGACGACAACAGGAGGNAACATCCGCGTGCTAAGAATGAAAAACAGTAGATCTTCCTTTCCCAAGATTTCAAACCGNGAAAAGGCATAAGCGGAAAANGTCCCTAGCCCAACAGCCAAAATAGTACTGCCGAACCCAATAACAATACTATTCAGTAACTGATGAAAATACTTTGAGCCAGCACCAGCCAGTACAGCACAAACGGCCACCAGAGAAAACGCAGCAAGACTCCCCCAAATAAGTGAGGCTTGTGTCATAGTAGCCGTGGTTTTTCTAATCAGCCAATAAGCAGCTACAGCATAAACTATCAACATCAGAAAATTGTAGTTCATTGTACTTATAAAAGCATAAAAATTAGTTAAGACAAACAGGATACTGCCCATGGGGATCAACATCTGTACTATGGCTACATCTTTTTTGAGCGACAGACAAACCAACAAAATTCCAATTAGTGCTTCAACCAAGAAGACATAAAGGATCAGAGGAACTTCCATCGGCATTAACTTCTGATAGTTTTCCCATGTTATACGAAACAGAAACTTGGGCACTTTGGTAACAATGTCACTTGGTGATTTTAAGGAAGTAATAATAATCCAATAAATCGGTATCAAGTAGACCACAACAGCTACGGCAATGATAATCAGAATAATATAGTGTCCAAGTCCTACCCGACGTTTACCTGCCAACCTATGCCTCTCCCTTTACTTGATTCAAATATTTAACATAGATATTACTTAGTGCAACAATGATGATTAAAAGAATATATGCCATGGCACAAGCCTTCCCTGTATTGAAATTCCGGAACGCCAGTTTATAAAGGTTCATAGAGACTGTTTCTGTCGCCGTACCCGGCCCACCTTCACGCGTCAACACATAGACGATGTCGAACATCTTAAATGCATCCATCGTACGAAATAGCAATGCAATTAACAAAAGGGGTGAAACCAGCGGCAAGGTAATCTGGCGAAACTTGAACCACGTCGAAGCGCGATCGACATCTGCTGCTTCGTAGAGGTACTTAGGTATGGCAGATAACCCCGCTAGAGAAATCAGCATCATGAAAGGTGACCACATCCATGTATCAACGATCACTACGGCAATCATGGCAATCTTGGGATCTGTTGTCCAACCGATGGGTTGCATGTTCAACACGTTTAATACTGGACTAAGGAAATAGTTGACCAGTCCAGAATTATCGGAGGCGAAAATGAACCGCCAAAACAATCCGACCACAACCGGTGAGAGCATCATCGGTAACAAGATTAGCGTGGTAATTATTCCTTTGTAACGGAACTCACGGTTTAGCAGCAAAGCCAACCCAAAACCGATGATGAACTGGATTAGCACAGCCAGGACAACGAAATAAGCGGTAGTTTGAAAATACTCCCATACTTCGGGATCAGACAAAAGCCGAGAATAGTTACGCACCCCGATGAACTTCGCTGGCCGGGTTGGCAGAGAAGCTTTATAGCGATGAAAGCTTAAATACAACGACCACAGCAACGGAAAGATATTCATCAAAACCAACAAAATCATGGTCGGTGTAATGAACATTATCTTAATTTGATAGTCATTGAGACCTTTTGAGAGGTCTGTTGAACGCATGTAAAATCAATCTTTCTTGATGTTTAACTTAGGAGAAAAGTGTTTGGCACCTAAGGCGAACGATAAAAAAAAAGAGCAGCCGAATCAAGGATTTCTAATCGACTGCTCTCTCAGCTTTTATACTTTACTTCTCAGTTAACGCACGATAACCTTCCCAATCATCTGGGGCAGTAAAGTCTGTTTCCTCCATAACCGTCAGGACATTCTGCGGTGGAACATCTCCTGGCCATGTTTCCAAACAGGACTCAAGTATCTCTTTAGCTTCTGGCCAATTACCAGCCGTATAGTGATCTACCCCTTGACCAAAGGCCTGGTAATAAGATGCAAGATTAACGCCAGGAGGAACGTTAACATCACAGGAGTAGAGTTTCATGGGTTGTATACTTCCCTTGACTGTAATTTGATCTATCTGACGACACTTAGCCTTCATTGGTGGCGTCAACCCGTGATAGAAATCACCAGAGAGAAGAATGTCAACACCAAATTGCTTGGTAGCAGCTTCAAGCCTGGCAGACATGTTAACATTGGGTGACAGGTAAGAACAATCTACCTTGTAATTGGAACCAATTGCTCCTTCAATAGCCCAGCCGAGATGCAAACCAAATCCCATTTTAGTGGTAAAACCAGGAATTCTTTCTTGCAAACCTTCATGCTGAGTAATCTCCTGTAGCCTTCTAGAGGCATTGATTTCGTGAATAACCTCGATAAACGAGCCCAAGGCACCGTCACAGAGACTAAGCATCGTCTCACCCGGTTTGGGTTTCCAAATCAAGAGGAAAGCATCACCAATATTCTTGTTTGGTGCCCCTCCCGATTCAACAGTAGCATGATGCACAATGCCACCAATTTCATTAACGAAAAGCATAACATCTTCTTGCAAACATTCGGTGGCGTCTGTGAAACTTCTGATATCACAAAAACCATAAATGGCATCAATTTTCTCGCCCGGGATCATGACATCGAGGTCCCCGCCTGAAGCCATGTTATGAGCAATAATTTCTGCCCCAGCTTCACCGAAACCAATCTGCAACATACCCCCAATCTTGACCATGGCTTTTGTGACCACAGCTGTTTCACTGTCATCATCGTCCTGTCCCGCATCAAGAGCAGCCAAGGGATTCTCCGCCAGTTCTCGGACAATATCTGTCATCTTCATGATTGGACCGATAAACAGTTTTTCAGCATCCGATTGGAACAGCATAGAACCAGTACCAAGAAGCACAACAACAAACAACGTCATGAAGAAAGCATTTTTACCTTCCATAGCTTTTTCGTGCCTGATATCGAACCAAGCTTGGCTCTTCGCATTAGGAGTAAAGACCCGTAGAACATCAGACT
Organism: Candidatus Poribacteria bacterium; assembly: GCA_002729415.1. Taxonomy (GTDB): domain Bacteria; phylum Poribacteria; class WGA-4E; order WGA-4E; family UBA9662; genus UBA9662. The sequence goes on from PBXZ01000078.1 coordinate 12,212, forward strand.
TCTTTAATACCGTCTCTTCACGTTTGTCGAAACGCGCACTCCCTGCTTCGGAAATCGGAGCCTTAATCAATGTTTTATCCCAAGCCGACTCAACGGTTTCACCGTTTAGGTTCAAATAAACCAATCTTGGCGGAGCGAGGGCAATAATCGCATTAATCTCGTCAATACGCATTTTCCGCTTTATATCTGCGGCTTTATCCTCTTTAGTGTCTATGCCTAACATCCGAAACTCTTTATGCTCTGCTTCCAAGGTTGTCAAATCGGCGTACTCATCCCGCACCAACTCGCCTTGAAAGTTGAATTTCCTCTTGTACTGCTCTACCAAGAGTTCTTGCATCTCCCCAGAAGTTTGTTCAAGTTGACCCAAACCAGCGGTATCGAACGGACGTGGTGGTTGATAGTCCAACATAGCCACAAAAATCAACATCAACATAACACCAACAATCGCTTTTCGAGTCATCAAATCGCCAAAAACACCACCGATAGCACTGGGTGCGAGTTCTCCAAGGTCATCATCCTCATCATCCTCAGGTAACTCTTTACCCATCATTTTTTGAATAGCAGGTAAAGCTTTTTTCAACAGTTTAAAGATTCGTGCGATTCGACCGGCTCTGGCACCAGCACGTGCGGCCCGACCAGCTCTGGCAATAGCCAAACCTCCACCAGCTCCACCACCCATTCCCAAAGCAGCAGCCAGTGGTTCGGATATCATAGGCACATCCGGAATCAGCGATAAAGCAGCAATAAAGTCCAACCAGAAGAAGAAACCTTTACCACCATTAAAATAACCATCTTTACAAATCCACTGAAGAAACCATTCAACAAAAAACAGGATTAAAGCAATGAAGGATACAGTGTGCATAATCTTGTACTGCTCTTGAGATATCCCAACCCAAGCAGCAATATCAGTTCCAATAAGCGCATAAATCGTGGTAATGAGCATAAGCGCCTGAAAAAGTTTGGTATCAACAAATGCCTCCATCTTTTGTATGAACTGTGGCCGAGAATCCTCGATTTCCTCAGTTTCCTTAGCAGAAGCACTTACTTCCGCAGGAGAAGCACTTACTTCCGCAGGAGAAGTTTCTGCTTCCTCAGCAACTTCAACTTCATTTTGTTGTTCGTCTTGCAAACCATTCACTCCTATAGCTTGTAAAAATGTAGAATAAATCACAGAGCATACTTAAAAGACCAACCCAGTTACACTTTGCGAAGAACTTGATTCCGTTACATTTAACATCTCACTCAGGTTCGTTTTTTTAGATCATTCGTCGTAGTATCCCGCCTCTTCAAAGATCTCTTCATGCTTGTTAGCAATGGTATCTAGAGCCTCTTTAGCAGATTTGGATCCAACGACAACAGCGTTCCAATTTGTTTGGCAAACAGCCAATAGTTCAGCATATTCCGGGATAGCCCANAAATCCCGTAANTAAGGAAAACTGGCAGCAAAAGCTTTGTTGAAAGGAGTNGCATTCAGAAAAGCATCAGATTGCAGAACCTCTTTGTGCGGNGTAAACCCGCCAAGCTTAGCCCATTTCTCCTGAACCGGTTTCTGAATAAACCATTTCATGTAATCCTTAGCAACCTGCTGACGCTTAGAATAGGAGGAAATCGACATCCCCTGACCGCCAATACTAATGTAATGCCCTTTAGGCCCTTTAGGGGCAATGAAGAAACCGCTTTTATCGTGGTAANCCGGATTTTGTGCCGGGTCCACTGCACCAGGCAGAAAAGCAAAATAGTCCATAGCCATAGCCACCTTACCTGCCTTATACGCATCTAACGTTTCTTGCCAATAGTAGTTCGGAGCATCAGGTGGCGAGAATTCTATCAGCTCCTTATAATATTCCAAAGCTTTCAATGAATCATCGCTGTTAATATGACCTTTAACTTTGTAGGTTTCGGTATCGCCGTACGAACCACCGAAAGACCACATCACCTGCTGGAACCCCATAGTGATNCCATCATACTCTTTACTAAAATAAGTAGCTATACCATACAGATCTGGTGGACGAGTAAAGAATTCAGCCACATCCCGCAACTGTTGATAGGTTTTGGGTACGTGTAACTCGTACCCATATTTATCTTTAAATGCCTGCTGTTCCTTTGGATTTTCAAACAGGTCCTTACGATAGACATAACCGTTAGCATCCACCTCAGCTGGAAGCGCCCAGTATTCTTTGCTCCCCTTGGGATACTCAGCAAATGCCGTCATCGCTGGCCCATAAATGGAATCCACATCAATATTTTTGTCAAACCAATCAGTCAATTTAACATAATGCCCACCAACAGAGTTGCTGCCAAGCCATTGGCTATCCCCGATAACAATGTCATAACTATCACTCTTGCCAACAAAACCCAGATCAATCTTATTCTGAAAACTTGGCCAAGGGATTTGAACAACTTCCACATCAATTCCAGTTTCTGTGGTGAAATCTTCAGACAATTTCTGTAAATAATCCGCCGGCGGCCATTCAGCCCAAGCCACTCTTAATGTTTCTCCTTCAGTTTTAACAACAAACAAACCCAAAACTAGAAAAAAAACGGCAGGCAACCATAATAATCTGCTTCTCATCCCAAACTTGCTCCTTCCTAAATTCATTCAATCTAAAAACACATTAGCCTCATACAAAAAAAACCTGATCGATTATAGCAGAGAGAAAAAAAATACGCAAGCCAATAATTCCGATATATTTTAACGATTATTATATCTAACCCGAAATGTTTTTTTTCAGGAATTTGATCCCAATTATGTTTGATCCCAAACACAATAATACCAGTGATACTAACATAATTAAAAGAACCAATTGCTGAATAACTACTATCGAATAGTCCTCAAGCAAACCAAACCGGTTTTCAGCGATAAAAACAAATTGCCAAACCATCAAAGGAATTACCAACACCACGATGTTAACAACCATTGTCAAAATCATGGTAACAAGCCGCATCCCAGGTCTCTGCCTGCGAGTTTGACTATGCACATCAATCTCGCAAATCCAGGGCAAGGAACCAACAGCGGTGTTAAAAGCAGTTACACTTGTAATCAACAAGGTAGACATTCCCAAAACAGGCAACCATAATCTGCCTGGCATCTTGGTAACAATCATGATCGCAAATATCCAGGCATTGGCATAGACCGTTGCACAAAGTGTGGCCACCAAAAACTTACTTCGAAAAAGTAATTTTGGTGAAATCATGCTCGACTTGAGAATCCACCATGTGTCTTTTTCAACTTTGAAGCCCGACCAAGTTAAGCCGAGACTGGCTATAATGCTGTACAACATAACTTGCGAAAAAACGCCAAATATAGAACTTTCGTCAAACCTTTCCACCCCTTTTTGGTGCACCTCCGACGAGATCATCATTAAAACAATGGTTAATATCACTGACAACATTACAACCATGACTATCCGTCCTCGATAACGGATAAAAACCAAGAAATCTTTCACCATCATAGATCTAATTTTCCCTCGCCATATCCAGTTACTTAGGACAATCGATTTTGCTTTCTTTTTTTTGCGTCTCACTGTCCTTTGAAAAAGTTCCCAACTGTGATAGTAAATCTTTGAAGCGGTAAGTACCGCCAGTATTGGGAGCGCCAAACCAACGCTGGCTAATTGTGCCAACCAATACCATTCAATACTATTACTTTCCGGATGTAAGCTTAATAGAAAATTGGTTGCCCATCGTTGCGGATACCAACTCCAATTCTCGGCACTGTTTTGGGAAAGATAAGTCTGCGCAAACTTATACGAATCCTCAATTGCCAGAAATGAGAAGGAGAGAATAGCAATAACTCCTATGGTAATTACAGCTACAAGGACCTTGAACATACCAACCACTTGACGAGACAGAAAAAAACGATTAATAACCAATATTAAAATAATTGTTTGAGTCATGATAATGACAAACAAAAGCAAACAAACCAAAAGAAGAAACAGATAGAAATACCAAGCAAACTGGACCCCCCACAAACGTTCAACCAGCTGCACGAAAAAAAACCACGGTAGAACCAACCAAACTACCATGTTGAAGAGATTGGCACCCAAAATAGCAATTAGCTTTGAAGTAAAAGTAACAGTTGGAGAGATCGATGCAGACAATAGAACTGCGTTATCAGGAGCCTCATAAAGTCGGACAATTGAACCTTGAATGGCATCTTTTATCAGTATAAAAGTGCCGAGTCCCACTAAGAAACTGACTACTCTGGATACGGCAGTTATTGAATTGGCATTCCTCAGTAATCCCCGACCGATCAAACTAAATGACGCTTGCATAATAAAAAAGAAAGCAAAAACAATAATGGCAAAAGCAACCAGTCCCAGCAACCTTTTCTTTTGAGTATCTGCATCATAACGAATTGTATTCAGCCAAGACTGAAAATCAGTGCGAACTAACAAAACCAGATCATTCATAATCTATCTTCCGTCAACTCCAGAAAAATGTCTTCCAAGCTTAGATCAGAGTTTTCCTCTGTATTCCGAAGTTCATCAATGGTTCCAATTGCAACGAGTTTCCCACCTTTAATAATAGCTATACGATCACAAATTTTTTCCGCAATTTCAAGAATATGAGTTGTCATAAATACCGTGTGACCTTCATCACAAAGGTCACGGAGAATTTCCTTGACCAACCTAGCACTTTTAGGATCAAGCCCGCTTGTCGGCTCATCAAGAAAGAAGAGACGGGGCTTGTGAACCAAAACAGCAGTAAGCAAGATTTTCTTCTGCATACCATATGAGTAGCCCTTGATCAAATCATCCTCGAAACCAATCAAATCGAAAATTTCCAGAAAATGTTCCATCCGATTTCCAGCAACTTTCGGGTCCACTTCATACAAATTAGCCATAAAACGAACAAACTGGCGACCAGTCAGCGTTTCGTAAACTTTTGGAGTATCCGGCACAAGCCCTGTAATTGCTTTAACCTGTCTGGGGTTAAGAGATACATCAACACCACCAATGATTGCGGTGCCAGATGTCGGCCGAATCAAACCAGTTAACATATTAATCGTTGTCGTCTTACCAGCACCATTTGGCCCCAGAAAGCCGAAAAGTTCGCCAGGTTCAATCTGCAAGGTAATTTTATCAACAGCAATAATTTGACCAAAGGCTTTGGTCAAATCAATGGTAGAAATCATCATTTCACTTCAATCGCAGATGCATGTTATGATATTGGTATGGGAAAAAATTTTATAGTATTGCAAAATGTTGAATGCGAAGGACTCGGTTCATTAGCGGACATTTTAACATCACACGGTTATGATTATAAAATTGTTCAACTCGACAAAGGAGAAGATGCACCAAAAACGATGGGAAATTATACCGGACTGATTATCCTTGGCGGTCCCATGAACGTATACCAAACAGACCTATTCCCTTTTCTCCTAGATGCAGAAAGACTAATCAAACAAGCCATAAATACAGACAAACCACTACTTGGGATCTGCTTGGGCTCACAACTGATTGCCAAGGCATTAAACACAAAAGTCTATGCAGGAGAAAAAAAAGAAATAGGCTGGTTACCGATCTCCCTTTCGAATCAGGGAAAAACAGATCCGCTTTTCAACCAGTTGCCCTCCGAGCTCACTGTTTTCCACTGGCACGGTGATACGTTCAACCTTCCCCCAGGTGCGATTCATCTCGCCAGTTCCGACCTATTTCAAAACCAAGCTTTTCGCTTAGGAAAAGCTTGTTACGCACTGCAATTCCATCTGGAAGTAACAAGCGAAATGATTAATACTTGGCTGGATGAATACCAAACCGAACTGGATTCATTGAAAGGAATTGTCAATCCTCACCAGATTCAGCAACAAACCAACATAGAAGTAGAAAGGCTGACTCATTACAGCCACGCTGTTTTTTCTGATTTTCTGATAAAAGTTGTCAATCCAATTTATAATTGACAACCGTTCTAAGAGATATCTACCGATCTACCTGTTTCAGTGGATTGGTAAACTGCATTCATGATCTTCTGAACGTTTAATACCTCTTCAGGATCTACGGGCGAGGGAAGACCATTCCGAATGGCATCGATAAAACACCTGACCTCGGTTTCGTGACCTCCTGGCCCAGAGGGGAGCTCGATCAGAGTGTTAGCCAGTTTCCCATCACGTTGCTCAAAAACTGTATCTCCAACCACATGTACACCACCATCTGTACCTAGGATATAAGATCCACCAACGTTTTCAATATTAGAAGCCCATGATGTCTCAATGGTCAACATGGCTCCATTTTCAAATCGAACCGATCCAATAGCAAAATCATCGACATCAAAATTATCAACATCCCAAACTCCCCAATCGGGATTAATGACATCATGCCGATCACCAAATTTGGTCATGGCTGATCCAAAAACTGAGATCGGTTTGGGCGCACCCATCAACCAGATAACATGATCAATTGCATGAACTCCAATATCGAAGAGGGTACCACCACCAGACACATCCTTGCGTGTGAATCCACCCCAACTTGGAATTCCACGTCGACGCATGGCCATCGCTCGTCCATAATATATCTGACCAAGCCTTCCACCATCAATGAGGTTTTTGAGGTACAGGGATCCGGGGCTGAAACGGGATGCCAAGCCAATCTGCAGTATTCTCTGGTGTTCCTTAGCGGCGTCTGTCATCGCTTGAGCTTCGGTAACGTTGACTGCCATTGGCTTCTCACACAATACATGACAATTGGCTTTCATGGCTGCTATAGAAGGTTCAGCATGAAAAGCATTAGGCGTGCAAACACTTACAGCCTCAATTTCATCGATTTCAAGGAGATCTTCCCAATCAGTAAAAACGTTCGATATATTAAACCGATTTGCTGCATTTTCAGCAACTTCGGGTTTAATGTCGGCAACAGCGATTACATGAACGTTTTCAATTTTCTGATAGTTCGGAATATGAACGCTGCATGCGATACCTCCCGCTCCAATAATCCCAACTTTGATCTCTTTCAAAAACTTCTCCATCCGCAAAAAAAATTAACATGACTCTAATTTGGTTATTCTAGTAGTAGCCAAAGAAAAGTTCAAGACGAAAATCTGAGTCCCGACTTGACATTTGGACTGGACATCAATTAAGCTGTCAAACCGATGAGACTGAAATCTTTGATAATCATATCCATCTTCTTATCTAGCAGAGGGGTCAATGCAGACCCCAACCTTACTTTTGAATTCAATTCGTCGGCCAATCAAGTAATCGAAAAACTAGAAACGGACGGGGTCATTAATGGCCTACATCGTCACACACGCCCCTATAACCGATCAGATATAGCAAAGATTGTAGAGATTGCCCAACGGCGAATCAAATCTGAAGAACTTGCACCTACCCAAATCCATCTTCGGCTACTACAGAAATTGGAACATCAACTCCAACTAAATCCCGACTCGAATCCGATTGAGAAATTCCAGACGCGAAGTCTAATATCATTACGAAGTCACACCGAAAGCCCCAAGATCACACCTTCCTATCAACAAGCTCTACTCTATCAGCTTAGTCCAAAGGTGATTATCTACCAAGAATTGGAGGTAGATAACCTTTTTAATCATGCTAAATCCGCAACCAAATATCCAACCCAAGGCTCAACTGCAGGAAAAAGAATTAATCAATGGCAAGGTGATTACACCGCTGATTTCAAGCGAGCTTACCTAGACATACCTGTCACTAAAGGAACCAACTTAATCATTGGGAGAAATCAGATCTTTTGGGGAACCGGCCGCCGACACTCAGTAGGAATATCAGATAACTCTCCGCCATTCGATCTAATATTCATTTCCAGTAATTTCTCCTCAGTACGTGGGACAGCTTTCATTTCAAAGCTAGATCGTATGTGGCATCAGGAGAAACAACGATACTTAGCAGATCGCTATCTATCAGGACACCGCCTTGATTGGCGTCTGAGCGATCGAATTGAACTCGGGATTTCAGAAATAGTGCTTTATGGCGGTGATGCGAGAGGGCTAGAATGGTATTATCTTAATCCGATTTTGCCGTACTACGCCAGTCAGTTCAATGCAAACACCGAGAAGGAGGGCCTGACACGCAACGATAACATCATGCTTCTTTTCGAGGGAGCCGTTCGTCCCATCAAAGGATTGCGTATCTACGGCGAACTTTTTGTGGATGATTTTTCGTATACTGGACACGGAGACCCAAACGATTTGGCTTTTTTGACCGGTATCATATGGAATAATTTGCTAAAATCGCAGCAACTATCATTAGTCGCTGAGTATGCCCGTGTCAATCGTTGGACATACACCCATTTGGTGGAAGAAAACCAATACACGCATTTTGGCTCAATTATTGGTCACCGAATTGGAAACGATGCCGATCAACTTTACTTGGAAGCAAACTACTGGTTGAATGCTAATACAAGATTAGCTTTATTTTGCCAGTCCAATCGTAAAGGAGAAGCAAATGTGAAACATCGTTTTCGAGGAGAAAAGTATTCTGAGGTTACTTTTCCATCTGGTACGGTTGAAGGAAGGCACCAGATTGGGTGCAATTTCAGCTTAGACCAAGCCAGCAATTGGCAATTCAATTTTCAATTTTCCCACATGATTATTCTAAACAAATATCACAAAANCNGGCCTAGGGAACATCATAGCCANCTTGCTTTCCAAATTGGCTATCAGTACGACTGGGACGCGTCCAGAACAGCTGTTTTACCTTGAACTCCTCGGCACCTTGTGCTAAAATGGCGCGGGGGTAATTGAGTCTTGGAGAAGTTCTAATGGATCAAATAAAAGTGGTCATTATCGGGGCAGGGAAACGGGCCTCGGAAGGGTATATCCCTACTATTCAAACCTTGTCGGACCGATTTCATCTGGCAGCCATCCATGATATTGACCCGGATCGAGCCGCTGCCACTGGTGCGGAATTCGACATTCCATCTTACTCCAATTTGGAAGAAATGTTTTCAAACGTCACCGCAGATTTCGCAATTATTGCCGTACCAGCACTTGAAATACATCAGGCGACAATGGACACCGCCGAATTTGACTTGCACCTATTGGTTGAAACTCCAATATCAATCGATCTCGCGTCAGCAGATCAAATTGCGCGAATAGCTAAAATTCATAACGTCAAACTGGAGATCGCAGAAACTTATTATCGCCGCCCACATGAAAGAATCAAACANTTAATGATTCAAGAAGATNTCTTTGGCAAGATCAACTTAGCTTACTGCCGTTTTGTCGGAAAAGGATATCATGCTGCTAGCATCTTGAGGAGTTATATTGGTTTCGGTATACCTCCAGTTCATGTTTGGGGACATCAGCAGGACTTTCAAGTACAACCGCACACCCAATTCCCNAATGCAACNGATAAAACTGATACGGAATGCTGGCAACATGGCGTGATAGAATTTCGTGATGGTAAACGAGCAGTTTACGATTTTACCACTCTCTCCTATGGCTCACCGCTTCGTTGGCACCGCTCCAAGGCAACCACTGAAATATATGGCGAAAAAGGGATGTGTGTTGGGCTTGAACCAATGATACTCAACGGAGACGGCAAAACCCATCCGATTGTAATCAGAAGGCAAGAAACAGTAATTGCAGACGTAAATGTCCTAGAGGCTTACGTGGCGGAGACAAAACCGGAGATTGTGTGGGAAAATCCATTTCGGGAATATCCATTAACAGATTCTCAGGTTGCACTTGCACTGTGTCTTACCGATCTTGAGAACGCAATCCGTAATGACACAGATTTGGAATACGGTTTTTTAAACGCGCGGACAGACAGGGAAATTGATCTTGCCATCGGAGCCTCAGCTGATAATAATGGAATAGGAATCGAAATTCTATAAAACAATCAGCAGATATCGACCTACCCAGAGATGAATTGATGCGGATGCGCGGGCTCATAGTCGAATATAATCTTAACGAAGCAGCAAAGCTATTGGGAATATCAGCTGGGGTTTTGCAGACCAAAGTGGATAATGGTCACCTCTCACACTACTACAAAACTGATAAAAACGACTATGTTTTCCACGAAGCCAGCATCGAAGAAAACAAAACGCTATTATCCTGCCAGCAATTAAACCAATCTCCAGACAGAACCTAAATTTTCAACCTCTATTCAAAGCAAATAAAATACAGACCAAAATCGGAAGGGCTATAAATAGCAGTTTGACTTCCAGCAAGTAGCCTCGATAGCGCAGCGTTCGCGGATCTCCTGCCGACAAACGATTGATGAAATCAATTCGGTTCTCGATTGATGGGTGCGTTGAGAAAATCTCAAATAGCCGTTGAATAGACTTGGGAACATGGTTATAGTGGGCCAACCGTGCTAGAGCTGATTGGAATGTTGCTGGCCTTCGCGTTGCAGTGACTGAATACAAATCCGCTTGGTATTCTAGGCGCCTCGATAAATATCGAAAAACTAGAACGAAGTAAAGAAAAAAGAAAATAATCGTTTCAAGAGAAGACAATAGCGGCAAATTCGATGGATTGATTTCAATTAGAGTTGCCATGTAAGTATAAAAAATTGCNTAGACAAAAAAATAGCACATTGAAAACACCAGATANATCAAAATATGTCNATAGCGTACATGACCAAATTCATGAGCAACAATTGTTTCAATTTCATCATCNGAAAAATATTGTAACAGCCTATCAGTAAGAAATATATTCCTTGTCCACGGTAAAAGCCCTGCAACAGCCGCATTCGCCATAGCTAGAGACTTTGTTTGCCAAACAAGAACATCTTTATATTTCACCTTGTCTCGCTCTGCTAATTGGGTAATCCTNTCCCTTAANTCTCCATTTGGCAGTGGGACGGCCGACCANACCAGTCCCAATAGTAGCGGAGAATACGCATAAGCCAACAGAACAATAACTGNCATAATCAAAAACGGGATGTAGGTATGACGATGAATTTGCTCCGGAAGATAAGCGATAAAATCCAATGCTAAAAAATAAANAAACAATGGNACCAATGGAAGAATCATCAGCTTGAAATGCGTTTCCATGTAATCACGTCGTTTCGGNTGCCGGAAAGCGACACGCTGAATTACTTCATAAAACGAGATCTCGAGTAGCATTAANGCAATAATCATTGGCATAATGGAAAAAANNAGATGCGNGGTNGTGNAACCAGACAACCTNCCGAGTAACAGGGATACAAACTCAGGNAGATTCAACCAATAAATCTGGTAGGCATAGACAACCAAAATCAGTATTTCAAAAAGGACTNTTGATTTCTTGATAAGATATATTTTACGCGTTCGGCTACTAGGATTTATCGGTATAGTTCTTGTCGCCCACAAACCAAACAGATATGCCATAATAGCAGGACCAACCACCATGATTAGCGTAACAAGGCAAATCTGCTGGTAGTTGGTTGAGACGTGATTCTCACCGGACTCAAAAGATATCAGGAATATTAGCCCGGCAATGATAACAATGCTAATCTGACCCATCTTACAAAAATTCCGTAAAGACGTAATTGGCCAACATCAACCCTCGGTCTGTCAACCTGAGATGATTGTTTGATGTTTCAACCAGTTCGAGTTCAGCTAAATGGTTAATCGTCTGTTCAAATTCTCTGGTAATCGGTTGCCCAAAAAGTTTCTGATAACGATCAAAACAGATTCCATCGCGCTTACGCAACCCCAAAATAATCGTTTCGGCCCTTTCTTGAATTCCAATCAAACTTTCCCTATACACGATAGGCTTTTTGACTTGGCCAACTTGTTCGATGTATTCCGGAATACCACGCACATTTGTGTAACGGCATCCATCAATATAGCCACTTGCTCCAGCCCCCAAGCCAATATACGGTCCATTATCCCAGTAAGTCAAATGATGTTTAACATCACAACCAGGCTTAGCGAAGTTGGATATCTCATAATGAAGGTACCCTGCTTGTGTCAACCTATCAATAGACAATTGGTACATATACGCTTCAAGTTCGTTATTCAGGAGCACCAGTTTACCAGCATTCCACCAATCATAAAACTTGGTCCCTTCTTCTAACGTCAGGTTGTAAGCAGAAACATGATCAGGCTCCAAATCAATGACTTTATCAAGCGAATATTGCCATTGATCAAGCGTTTGTTCTGGAAGCGCAAAGATAAGATCCAGATTGATGTTATCAAAATTGTGTTCTCGAGCTATTTGGTAACTGCTCAGCACATCATTGACAGAGTGGATGCGACCAATCTGCTGCAGAATGCCATCATCCATAGCTTGAACCCCAAAACTCAGTCGATTCACACCACTGTCACGCATTATTGCTAACTTTTCTGCGTCAATTGTACCCGGATTACACTCAATCGTAAATTCTGCATCAGTCTCAATATGAAAATTCTCCTGCAAATTCGTGAACATCTTTTTTAATGAATTCGGCGACAGAATCGATGGTGTTCCACCACCTATGAAGACGGTCTGCAGTAACACGCCCATAGGTGCATACGCGTTCATTTCAATCTGGAGTGCGTTGAGGTACGCATCTGCCTGTTCCTTGTGGAAAGAATAAGTGTTAAAGTCGCAATAGAAACACTTAGTAGCACAGAAAGGAATATGGATATAAAGTGCGGTGGGACTACTCATCTGTGTTTACTCTCTTTAATCCTTAATAGGAACTAGATATTATTCTACTATAGTTACTAAATTCAAATTACTTCGAAACCCTACACACATTATAGGAATAATATCACGTAAACATACTGAAAAGAAACCTCATACAGATCTCACCCAAAATCAGACTTGATCTAAACACAAGATTAGCTTGAACAAAATTAACGCTCCAATTTAAAATGAACTTTGCCCAACAAGCGAGGACTCATCTTCCGAAGACAATACCACCTAAAACTTACAATCTTCTTGCGAATATGCTAAACTGCCAAAGTATGTTTATGGTTCTTTTAACTTATTACATATTTTTTATTTTTAGTAAATCTAAGCAATGCTATAAAAATTGGACGACACCAAAGTTTCCAATGGTTTATTATCAATAAAACTGGCACGAGCATGAGGCTAGATAGAGACTAACCAGCATGGAATATGACATCTTACTTAAAGATGGAACTGTTATCGCTCCATCAGATGGTTTGAACGATCAGGCTGATGTTGCGATTGCTAATGGCCTGATCACTGCAGTGTCGAAAAATATTGATCCCCAAAAAGCCGAACGGACCATTTCTGTTTCAGGTAAATATGTGGTGCCAGGACTGATTGATATCCATGCTCATGTTTATGTGGGTGTCACAACTTGGGGCGTTTCTGCCGATTCAGCTTGCCAAACGACGGGAGTAACCACCATCGTCGACGCAGGTAGTTCCGGTTGGGCAACTTTTCCCGGCTTTCGCAACTACATTGTGCAACCCACCCAAACACGTATATTATGCTATCTGCATATATCTGGAATTGGGTTAGTTTATGGCCCGGTGGGAGAGATGCTTGATCTTCGATACGCAGATCCCGGAAGGGTCGCAGACACAATTATTGAAAACCGCGATCTGATTGTTGGTGTTAAAGTCCGTCANGGTGGNGCTCAAGTTGGTGACAATGGAGTGGAACCTTTAAAACTAGCTATAGACGCAGCTGAGCGAGCTNGTGTCCCTATTATGTGCCATATTGGCGCTGGCGTTTCGCTTCCTGAAATCTTAAAGCTTATGAGGCCNAAAGATGTNATTACCCACTGTTTTCAAGGAATAGGAGACTCTATTCTTGATNGCAAAGGAAGAGTTATCCCTGACGCTTGGGCAGCTCGTCAGGATGGCGTCATCTTNGATGTTGGACATGGAGGAGGAAGTTTCAGCTACGATGTTGCAAAACAGGCGATGGAGCAGGGATTCATTTCNGANGTAATTAGCACNGATTTACACACTGGTAATATCAACGGACCTGTTTATAATCTACCAACTACTTTATCAAAATTCTTACATCTNGGTCTCTCGTTGGAGGAAGTTATTGAAAAAGCAACCANCCAACCAGCCAAAGCAATTCAGCGTGATGATGAGATTGGACGGCTCAAGATTGGATCCCCCGCAGATATAACTATCTTGGATCTTTTGGATGGAGAATTCGAATTCTNTGACACTCACGGAAAAATGTTTACTGGCAACCAAAAACTAGAGGCATTNTTCACCATTAGTCAACAAAAAATTACTGAATGTCCCGCTATTTGAAAAGTNANCCGATTTCAAATAANCGTAATCCNGCTGATGTACTTAGCAGAGAAAAAGNAATTTTCTTGCGATTAANCATACGATTTGATCCGCTANGGCCGAAATACCAGAACAAACGGTTCTTCGAAATCAGNTAATCAAATTCATTGACCAGATNTTAATGNGAAGAAACAAACAGAATNCCATNTAGCACTTTTTCATTGATTGGTAAATTNTTTCCGGACTAAACTACAATNCTAAGTTTACTTTGCTCTCCCTGCTAACTCTAACTCTCTATTCACACTTNAACGAATTNNGCATCTGANTTTGCCGAATTTATCCATCCTTTTGATCTACTATAAGTTTTTTCAGGNTTNCCTGAAGCATCCTTCCCCAACTCAAAGTTCTCACCAAAACTTCTTATATTCAACCTTCCAGTCGGAAATACNGCATCAATNAATTTCATTTTGCAGTCATCAATAATCCGTACCACATTCTGAATATCATNGGTATCNTCCACATCATAACCATCAATAACAACTTCGATTTTGGGTTGAAATTCAACCAATATCCTCTTGGCNCTTTTAGTCCTCTTCCTCATCTTCAGTTAGTTCTCCTTACTATTTTGCCTAACGATTGTCAATCTTTCGTCAATTAATNANTTTCCNTAGCTAAAGGCAAAAAGCATACCAANGATAATAATATTCTCTATCGCTGATTTCTGATGATAGCTCTNGACATTANTCATGATTGGATTTCCGAGGCATTGATTTCNCAAAAATCTTTATTTNTAAAAGCAATATTTCGNGTGNAATCTATCCAGAAACNNTCAAATTTTAGTCCTCNTTTAGCAATTAAGGGCCATTCTCCAAACCCAAATCGGAAATTATTACCGCTATTAGACAATATATTTATCTAGATAATNAAANCAACCAAAAANAATTAAAATGTACAGGGAGAATATGAGGGAAATTCTATCGATACGATACTCTTCCAACTNGGAGCCCGNACCTCCTTCCATTTGCATTTCTTTGTTAATGACTTTCAANTAGCTGTTTGACCAAGTNTGTCTATTTAATCAATGCNTTGACCTCAACTGGATGTCNGCACAACAAGNTTATTTCAAAACTTGGTTACNAATCCAAGTACAAATTGCAAATAAACACATTCGAAAAAGTGATCAGCGNTTTTGGCTTGATTGATCAATCACATACGTGTTATTTTACCCACACGTATCAAGGAGATAGAAAATGGTTTTTATGAAAGTCAAACAACAATCTGTATGTTTTCATATTCGGAATCTGCTGATCTTGANCGGNATAGCTTGTTGTGTTTTCGANGGGATAGCCGAGCACAACTGGAACAAACAGATTAAGGATTTTAAACCGATGGTCGTNAATATCGAAACCTCATCGGAAATCGNCTTTGAAACAGAGNCAAAAGGCACTAGCTTTGCCACTGGTTTNATCATTGATGCTGAGCGTGGAATCATCGCTACCAATCGACATGTAACAGGCAGTAGCCCATCTTACGTNAAAATCAATTTCTATGATGGNAGTTTCACTGAGGCACGAGTACTTTATTACAATCCCACCCACGATTTCGGATTTTACCAGATTTATCCAGAAGAAGTACCTTTTGCACTACAAGCTNTACAATTGGGCTCCTGGAAAGCGTTAGCTTTAGGTGATGAACTTCTCCTAATCGGAAACAATGAAAAAGAAGAATATTCAATTAAATTCGGTACCGTAGCCAATCTCAACGTAGACAAAGGAGACCGCCACTCTAGCTACATACATACAACTTTCGATCGGACAGGCGGTTCCAGCGGGAGTCCTGTCTGGANCACAAAAGGTGAAGTAGTTGCTATCCATGCACGCGGTACCGACACATCAAGTTTTGAATTGCCAATNGAGTACCTAATTGATGCTTTAAANCAAATTCAAAATAATTCAAAAATTCANCACGGAGAAATTGGCGTTGANCTGGAACTAATATCTATTGGTGAGGCAATTAAGCATTTTAAGCTTCCAGAAGCATCCCGACTTGAGATCGGTCCCTCAGAAGCTAGTACACCCAAAGTCATGCAAATTGCGTCCATCATTCCTAGGACAACAGGGAATAAACTGCTNCGCGCTTCAGACATTATCTATCGAATTAATGGCCAGCTTATTCGTGATGATCTGTACAGTTTTGATTTTATTCTGAACNAACAGGTNGATAACNCCATCAGTTTAGAAGTTTACCGAAACGGAGAGAACATCGTTGTNGACGTNCCAGTAGAGAACNTNGAACAGAGAAAGATTAGCAGATTCGCCCGTTTTTCCGGTTCAATCTTTCACGACATCACACCTAAATTAAGGAGATTACTCTACTTTGAAGNTAACGGAGTTTATCTTCCACAAGCAGANGCAGGCAGTAGTTTTTCAATGCTAGGTCNACGTGAAAGAAACGGGAACTCCAAAGTNGTAATTCAGGNNATTAACGGCCATCAAATTGCAGACCTAGACTCATTCATTCAAGCCTGTCAAGNAATTCCCAACGGNGCACATACTTACGTTGTTATCCGCGACTTCAACCTATTTGATAGTTCACCTACACCAAAGAGTTTAACAATTAACCTCAAATTTGGGCCGTTACAAGTATTTGAATGGNATCAGAACCTACTTGATTGGGAACAAATGNAGATGCAATCGTTGTCGGAAACCAATCAATAATTGGNAGTAAACNGAACATCTCTATTATATTTTGTGCGTTNATCTNTCCACATACTTGAAACTCCACACACAATCTCGAAAAANCCTGAATCGACTTAACNNCCCTAACATNCTANCCACCAGTAAGCAANGTTAACNGTAAATCAANACACAATTAAGATAAAAAAATGGAACTGATNGCATCCCTCTCACAAATACCTTGGGAGATGTGGATATTCGGTGCNCTATCCTTGTCAATTGGGTGGGGNATCCGAGGTAATTTTGGGCACGAAATNGGTGCCGCCATGCCAGGAGCCCTAGCAANCATGGCAATTGTCATCATGTCAGGACGTCCGGATTGGTGGCAACGAATTCATTACTTTGCCATGTTTGGCGCTATTGGCTGGTCGTTTGGCGGTAGCATGTCATATATGCAGGTCATATCATACACACATTCTGGTCACTCACTAACAATTTTTTATGGATTTGCTAATCTATTTGCTATTGGGTTCTTNTGGGCTGCTCCCGGCGGCATGGCAGTAGCTATGCCCGCTATTCTAAAGAGTGACCAACTGCAACTCTTTTTCTTNCCNTGCTTAGCAGTTTTTATCGGTTGGGCACTGCAGCAGTTTTTCGTTGACTTGNTTTTCCACCAGGATCCCANGCNGCGTCACGAAAGCCCCCTATATTGGTATGATACTGATTGGCTTGATGTGTTGATTGCAGTAATTGCGATCNTGATTGTGGTCATCATACGNGGNGGGTTTGACTTCTCTACCTCACTGATCTTGCACATGGGAGNTGGTTGGTATGCGGCATTCCTAATATTAGTCAATCTGCTAAAATTNCGGATGACTCCACCNCGNGGCGACAATTGGTCAGGTTGCGTGGGAATTGTATCGGGAGCCTTGGTCTTCTGTTTCCGTAATGGCCTTGAGCAAGTCNCTCTAGNCATACTCNTAACCGGTATTTTAGGTGGGATTGGCTTTGCATCTGGACAACAAATCAAACTTCTTTTTATCAAAACAGGGTTACAAACAAATTGGCATAGCATCCTCGAACAAACACAAGGTTTCTTGTTTGGAATCGCCTTGGTAGCNGGCNTCGGAATTCTTTCAATCCTAACTCCGCAAATNACTGACGCAACAGANCTGCCTACTTGGACGCACATTTTTGCAGTCGTGTTTGTGTTGGTGATTATCACTTACCTCAATCATAGAAAAGCAGTCGGCACATGGATTGANCAGGTCAAATCACTCCCAGAAAAATTCTTCGGNTTACCAACTGTTGGTTTGTTCNTANGCTCCAAAGGTTTTTTGGGTTGGTTTGAAGTAATCTATGTCTCAGTTGGNATCGCATCCATNCTAATCCTAACGTCACATACCNAAAACCCCATTGATCTAATACCAGAAAGCTGGCTCGGTAGAAGTCAACTTCTGTATCTGATATTTTTATGGTGGATTGTGNCCTTTAATTTTGAAAGAGCTCTGACCGGTTTTTCACCGCACCGTCTTGTAACTGAGGGTGCGATTACCTTTAACGCCATCATTGCTACCATCTTGATGGCCTTGAANCCCTTACCNGCTAAAGAAATCATTCCCNTGCGNNCAAANTACTTGGCTTGGTTGATGGACATAGCCNTGTACGGTACTGTNATTACCTTAGTNGTAATAACTATTTATTGGTCACTTACACGTATATTGTTCAAAAATAATCCTATTGATNATTCCGGACTCCATATCCGATTTGGCCCGGATAGAACCGCCACAAAAGTAAAACCCAAACAGGGTGAATCNCATCCGTAATATCTTAAATAAATTTTGGTAAGAGGAAATATAATGGTTAAGTTTCCGCAGTTAACAACTTCAGAACTAATTNAACGACTAGNNCCTCCTACGAGGAAAGTTCGTCTAGTTCTTGACACTGACACATATAACGAAATCGACGATCAATTCGCTGTGGTTCACGCNCTGTTATCGCCGGACATCCTNAGCTTAGAATCTATCCATGCTGCTCCGTTTTTCAATTCCCGATCAAAAAGCCCTGCCGACGGGATGGAAAAGAGTTATCAGGAAATACTTCGCTTGCTAACCCAACTACAGGTAGAATCAAACGGTTTGGTCTACCGAGGATCAACAGCATATATCAATAATATAGATAACCCAGAAAAATCTGANGCAACAGATAAATTAATTAAGGAAGCAATGATTTCTGATGAAGATGATCCATTATATGTTGTTGCCATTGGAGCAATCACCAACGTGGCAGCCGCAATTCTNCTGGAACCAGCAATCATCGAAAAAATTGTTGTCGTTTGGCTCGGCGGCCATGCACACTATTGGCCTAACACATCCGAATTCAACCTGCGTCAGGATATTAATGCNTCCAAGCTGATCTTCGATTGTGGCGTACCTTTGATCCAAATTCCCTGTGCAGGAGTTGCTGATCNCCTAACAACAACAGTTCCAGAAGTAGAACGATACATCCAAGGNCAAGGTGAAATTGGTAATTACTTAGCAGAAATTTTTAAAAATTATCACAAAGATCACTTTGGTTGGTCAAAAGTGATTTGGGANCTTTCCGCCACAGCATANGTTATCAACCCAAACTGGATTTCGACGNATCTAACTCACAGCCCGATCCTCACAGACCAATTCACTTGGAGTGTCGATACTTCCCGNCACATGATACGAGTCGCACGATCAGTATCACGGGACANGGTTTTCAGCGATTTGTTCACAAAACTGAAATTAGACCGCTTACCTTAGTAGAAAGCATAAGTGGATCCACTATAGTAATCAGTCTCGCTGAAAAAGCCACCTACACGACAGNAACTTTGGTCCGAACGGTCTTTTCTTGTAAGCACAACGGGGAAAAACATTTGATGNGNGTAAGAGAATCAGGTCTATTTTGACNCCCAACTTTTCAGCAAATCCTTCGGAATTTCATCAATAAACATTGATGATGCTTGAACACGATTTTCCTGGCGTTGTCGAACGGTAGTAAAATATAAACGCTCTTTTGCCCGNGTCATACCGACGTAGAAAAGTCGCCGGTCTTCCTCGATTTCCTGCCTCGTTTGATCTCTATAGCGTATCGGAAAAACTCCATCTTCCATTCCCATAATTATAACCGCCCGATACTCCATNCCCTTAGCCGCATGGATNGTCATCAAAGTCAACTCGTCTTTATCAACTTCCGGCTCACGATTAATCAAATTAAAGTATTTCAAGAAATCGGAAATCCCAATTTCCTCAGCATCAAAATTCTGCNCAAAATTCGAAAGATCCTTCATNAAATCCAATGTGCGTTCTTCCCAATCTACATCCTGAGANTTNCGAAAATCAAGTGANGANTCCTTGAAATTCCCGACGTTTTCTNTCAACTGGTTAATCANCTTTTCAACCTTACTAATACCAGTAAGGCAATCTAGGAAGTCTCTATNGNNCTGGATTTGGTTATTCCTAAGATAGCGAAGTGATGCTNGATATAATATTTGGTTATATTTTGGTGNAGTTTCTGACCGATACAAAATTGCTAATCCAACTAGCGGCAAAAATTCGGATAAAGATGTTAACTCTCGACGCTTTGCATCTTCATTTACCAATTGACGAAATATTTTCAGGGTCGTATCGNCAATCCCAGTGGNGCGAGCATCNTCCNCNATTATATTGAATTTCTCAGCCAGCGCTTCAAAGGATGGATTTTGGCGAGGATATAACCTTTGTGCAACAGCCATAATATCACAATAAGCGGTATTCTGAAACTCCCGATTGAGATNCTTAACCATGTCCCGTCGTATGATCTCGTTATCAAAGTTANCAATATTGTGTCCTACTAAAACCTGATTATCGATNAAATTTATAAAATTGGGNAGAACTTCGGCAATAGGTGGTTTATTGGCCACCATCTGATTGCTAATGTTATATGAANTTACGCTAGTCGNTGGTATCCAACCNGTCGGTNTCACCAGTTGATGACGTGATTCCGAGGCATTCCCCATTTGATCCAGTTTAGTTGCNCCAACCTCGATTATCTCTGCCCATTTGGNATTGTTACCTACTGTCGCTAAATCATAAACAATAAAATCCTCAAAATTTTGATCCTCAAANTTTGCAATCAATCTTTGACACAATTTCAAAGCAACAATGGAGAGAACTGTATACCGAATTTGGATAATCAACGAATTCTCAGGCACTGAGGGTGGGCTGATTTGAATAGAAAAGTTGCTCTCATCGATGAAAATTTGGACATTATCAAGAGANTCTTCTTTCTCNACTTCNATTTTGGTATCTAGATATTCACTTAATACCTGCTGGATAATGTATACNGNACAAGAAGTATCAATATCATCCCCTGACACAATTCGAATCGGTTTCTGTTGAATAATNGCTTGGTATAAGGCAACCGCAGCCTCTTGGAGATTCGGAATCTCAGCTTCATTTCTAAGCTCCAAAACCTCACTATCAAGATAGGGCAAACGCCACTCAGAAAGAGAAAGGAACAATTCGTCCACAATTTCAACGACGTTTTTCTCTTCAAGCTTGGATTTGATTTGATCTATTTGAGCTAAAAACTGATCAATACTCTTTCGTGTAAGCGGGCCAAAATACTGAGGATAGTCATCGANNTGTTCGATAATATCACAAAATTGTATTCCCTGGCGTTGTGCGAGGAGTTTGAGACGCGCCAGACTCACNTCATCCAGCCGCCGTTGCGGAAAGTTTATCGCCCGTTCGNCCTGCAGAGGCATATCTCTCCACTCCACAAAATTCAGGTATGNTACGACATTCTTAGCAAATTGCTCACGAAAAGAAATCTCTCCACCAATCCTCTGAAACGGGATCGTCNTTTCTTCCTCAACAGATTGGTTTTCGTCAATTAAACGATTTTCTAATTTGTTNGCAACCAGATGGCTTCGATAAAACACTGCGATATCACTGAATTTATAATCACACTCCTCGGTTAGATAACGAATGATTTTTATTACATGCTCTGCTTCCTGATCCGAATCTTGCAATGTGTAATGTATGATCGGATTCTGCTGCGTAATCCGGTGAGACTTAAGANCAATCGTNTTGTACTCTAAATTCTTGGTTATNACAGATCTAGCAGCGTCAAGAATATTTTTGTGACAACGGTAATGATCTGTTAACTTCACAACTTTAGGGTNGTAATCAGCCTTAAACTNATTGATAAATTTNGGATCAGAACCNCGCCAACTATATATCGATTGGTCAGAATCAGCCACAGCCATTATATGTGTGTTTCTCGGATCAANNAAATTGTTTTCAGNTTGANAACAAAGCAACTTAAGCAATTGATATTGNGGCTCATTTANATCCTGATACTCATCAACAAGAATAAATTTCAGCTCTCTTTGATACCTTTCGCGAATGACTNAATTCCGTTCTAGTAATCTAACAGATTTAGNAATTAAGTCAGTAAAATCAAGCGCATGATGAGCATCAAGTTTGGTTTGATAAGCTGAAATCAGGTTCAGGATCGCCTCAANTTCATCTCCATCCTTTATCTTCCTACCACTGTAGGTTTCGAACTCGGTAATNCCCGAATCAAGGTCTCCAAACTTTGCTTTATAACTACCCACAATGTCGCGTAAACTAGGAAGGAGAAAATTGAACTGACTCGTCTGCTGTTCACGAATNCATTCAACCAAAATTGCATCTTGCATCTCCTGATCAAAAATTGCGAAATTCCGCGGCAATCCAATTTCGTTAGCAAACTCACGAATCAAACCGACACAGAATGCATGAAAAGTATGAATACGCACCCCAAGNCTACTATCNCTATCAACTAAATCTNTATCCATAACACGATCGAGCATTTCCTGCGCTGCTTTATTAGTGAAAGTAACAGCAAGTATCTGTTCAGGAGAAACATCATGATGACGAATAAGATGGGCGATGCGGTGGGTAATAACTTTGGTTTTACCAGTACCAGGACCTGCAATTACTAGAATTGCTTTTTCGAAGTGCTCTACAGCTTCAACTTGTTTCCCGTTGAGACCGCCGCTCAAGACTTCCATTTAAAATCTACCTTTGAAAGAAAAACAACGCCTCACCAGGTCCATAGTAGAATGTTTCTCCATAAAGAGTTTAAGCCTTACGAAAATTTATCTGCTTGTTCCTCAACTACTTGCCTGCCGAAATTCAGAAATTGGTCTGCCGTAATTATCAAAGTTGGTGCTAAATTAGAGTTAGCAATCAAATTCTTGACAGTTGCTCCGCCATACTTCTGAGCAAAGAGTAAAATAGTCCCTATCAATATACAACTGAACACAACACCAAACACCGCCCCAATCATACTATTTATCCATCCTAATACGCCCTTTTCTATGATAACACCAAAGCGTTCGAGGAAAAAATCGACCATTATGCTGACACTAACTACTATAACAATCACGCTAATCCATTTTGCAGTTTCCGTTTTTTCAAGATATACAACTATCAGGGAAGCAAGCAACGGCCAAAACTGGTTTGCCATCAAAACACCTAAGGCTATGGACAAAATTCCCCTGACACTACGAGTGAACCCGTGTCGGAAACAACTCCACCCACTTAGCCCCATTAGAACTAGAATACCGAAGTCCAGTTCTTGCATAATCAGCCCATGCCAACTTTCTTTTGCCAATCTGAGAATATCTGGACTGTGGTCTTTCCAAAGATCTTCTGGACAGCATCTTCCGGTTTATCACCACTACCAATTGATCCGAGAAACGCACATATAGATGAAAACCCAAAGCACTCAATCAGATCTAGCAAGATAGCATGTGATTGATAATAAGCAAGACGACGCAGTCTACTATCAATTTGACTAAAAGACTTGTCTAATTGCTGTGGTTTCAACATTGCACCATTCCTATTGACAGTTTTTAGGTACTGCACCTCGAAACTAAACATTTGGCGAGCAATCGACATGGCCAAACCCTCATCAATCCAAGTTGGACACTTTCCATTCGTCATCAAATCAACAATCAAATGCGTCCACTCATGGCGAATTAGAGTTTGCAAGACCCCCAATCCCGACATACTGTAATTGCAGCATCTTATCCAAATATCGCCATCATAGTAAGCCGGTGCCCAATTCGGAAAAGTATCAAAATAACGGTGAGAAGGCTTAGTTAAATGATTTTCTTCAATATAAACTTTTACAGGATCAGAAGGAAAAAAATTCAAACGCTTCCCGACGAACTTACAGGTTTGTTCAAGAACACCAGAGATTTTTTGAACCAGATCACAAGACATATCAGAAATATCAGGTGAAACATTTAAATCAAAATATCTTGAATCTTCACTTATGGATGGTATCGTGTTCTCAGATATGCTGTAAAAGGAACTTTCCTCAGTGATTCGATTTTTGCGACGCAAGACGGTAGGATCATCGGGCCGAAGCCTAAAAGCTTGTTCTATCGCTCTTAGGGCTTGGTCCCAGCAAGCAAGCATCTCGTAAGATTTTGCAAGGTCNGCATATNCTTCAACACATTCNGGCTCAATTGACAATCCCGCGAGGTAGTATTCAACCGCTTCTGNGTAATTTGCTTGCTTATAGCATACGGATGCTTGGTAGAAATNTTTTTTGGCGAGAGGGTTCATCGATATCGGCAATATCGATANAGATTTGGAATACTAAATGGTCTCAATTTCTGTGATTGGAACAGCCTCTATATCGATAATTTCCAGTACAATATCACCTAGCTTAATCAGATCACCGTCCTTTAACAACATAGGCTCTGTTACCCTGATACCATTAACAAATGTTCCATTTGTACTATTTAAATCAGTGATATAGATCTGATTATTTTCCAGATTAAACCTAGCATGCTCCCTTGAAAGTTTTCGNCTGGCGGCAGGAAATTTGATATGAGCTNTCTTTTCATTTCTACCAATAACAACGTTTGGAATTCGAACAGTGAAAACTCNTCCTTCGTTGTTTCCGCTCAAATTTTTGAAGGAAATCCCAATCATATTCTGAGCACGTGTTAGCTCGATGACCTCAAATTTACTACTTCCAATTTGAATTACAGAGCCAAGATCGAGGAAAGACCGCTCCGTAATTCGATTTCCATCGAGATAAATCCCATCTTCTTGATCCAAATTAACAATAGACAACTGNTCACAATGAGTTACAAGTTGNGCATGAAAAGACNAGATATTCGANTCTTCACTCAAGCGAATAGTTGCATTCGGAGCTGAACCGATAGTTATTGGTTGNAAGTTTACGCAATAATCGCTTCCTACATTTTCGCCTTCAATGACTCGCAGGTTCATAGTCAAACTATTTAGGGCTTCAAGTTCTCTTTCTGTATCTTCGCATAGTTCAGCAGTTTGCTCTGGATTCAAAGGAACAATTTTATCGATTTCAAGCACTGAATCAGGATTGCCAACCTGCTGATCTATGGGAGAACCAAGTGCTGGTTCCGGAATAAATCCGATACCAACATCACGAAATAACTTACCAATCTGACTGCCACGATTTCGTTGGCTAATTCTACTCATGAGCTTTTGCTCAACCCTCTGCTTTACATTGATAGGCGGTTCAAAGACATCACTTTCCTTACGTTCCTCAAAATTGTAGTGGACGTAATCAACTAACTNCTTTAGTGGTTCTAAATCGCCAGATACTTGAAAATCTTGGAGATATTTTTTNTGTTTTTCAGAGAGTTTTTCACCATTGATCCATTGTGTGTAAGCCTCTAGCATTTCTGCNTGATCAGTTTCATTTTCATGATCTGGTGCTGACGGGGACCAAAACTTCATCTTCGTTATTCTCCCAAGAGGAATGCGTTTTTTTTACGTTGTAAGCGTAGTTAAAACCTTTACGGCTCAGAATCTGTCGTAACTCCTTCGTACAACGGAAGATCCAGATCTTTACCGTGCCTTCTTTACGCTTAAGAATTTGCGAAATTTCTGCAATGCTACATCCTTCAATATGNCGCAGGATCCAAGCAATACGATGGTTCGGCTTGGTAACTTGCTGTAAAGCACGCTCAAGAATTTCCTTAGCTTCAGCCGATTCAGCCAACTTGTCGGGAGTCGGCTTATAATCAACATGCTCAATTAGCGGTACACTAGGATCATCTTCTTCCGAGGCCTGAAGTGATTCACGAATTCTATCTTTCTTCCGGATAGCATCGATAATCGTATGCTTAGCCACGGTGTTCAACCACGCTTGAAAACTGCCCTGTGATGGATCCCACTTATCAGTTTTCTGCCACACCTTCATGAAGATGTCTTCCGAGACNTCTTCTGTTTCNTGATGGTGACTNAGCGTACGATATGCCTTGCTATANACCCAATTGTAATGCTTATTATACAACATTTGGAAGGCATACTCATCACCAGATTTGACAAGCATTGCAAGTTGTGTGTCTTCCTGAGAAGACGGATCGTCTACACGAGACGCCAAAATTCTCTCCTTGCTATGATGTTTGATTGCTCTTTATGAAATGAAGATTCAATCTACATCAACAACNAGATGAACGTAAAGGATATCTAAGAAGTTTCAAGCTTTTATCAATAGAATCCAAGTTACACTAATCTAAATCACCNAATTTAGNGTTTAACTATTCAGTTAAGAAATATATCACAGATCAGAAACTCCGTCAAGTAGTCTATTTACATAACGTGGGGTAAAATATGCCAAGACAAAAAACTGTTTCTATACACGGNTACCCTATCACAGAAAANCAGGTTCAACTTAAATANAGCTTGGTCAAAATAGCCGTTGTTGCAGACCCAGAGCCACTTATTGACCAAGCTGAACACGAAGATAATTTCCCCTACTGGGCGGAAATATGGCCTTCAGCAATTGGACTTGCTAACTTTATTGAAACACCAAATGCCCCAATCCTTGGAAAATGCATCTTGGAAATAGGATGCGGTTTGGGCCTTACCGGAATTGTAGCCTGCCAACAAAAAAGAAAAGTAATTTTCACTGACTGGAAGATTGACCCTCTATTTTTTGCCCACTATAATACATCATTAAACCGGTGTAATGATTTAGCAAGATTTATACAAATGGATTGGAAAAGTTTATGTTTGGCTCCCAAGGCATATAGGTTTCCGCTTATCCTCGGCTCCGATGTAATCTACGAGGAGAAAAATTGGGAACTCATTCTCAAACTTATATCAAATCTACTTACCNATACNGGTGAANTAATATTGTCCGAGCCAAATCGCGCAAATACCAGTGCCTTTTTTTCGCTGCTTANATCAATGGGTTTTATTTACCAAAAATTCTCTGAACCTGTGTATANGAACAACGNAATTTCGCGGATAGCAATTTACCGAATAAGACGAAATTTTGTTTGAAACCACAGCATGACATCCACGTTCTTCAAATGAATAGCGTTTTTTAACATGAATGTAAATTCCATTCATTGAAAATATTCTTAAAAAGTACTTCAAGAATCAAGAGGATTTATTATGATAAAGCTATCTACTTTGTGCTTATTCTCACTAGTTGTATTGGTTTTTCCTATTGGATGTGGTGGTAGTAGCGAGAACCCAGTCAAAGGAGGGGAAAATCAGTACGATATTCACGACGTAAATAATCCAATCCCTTCATCCGCACTAAATGTCAAAATTGAAGCGAGCAAAACAACAATTAAACCGGGTGAAATTGTTGAGCTTGAGGTAAAATATACTCAGCTACCTGAAACTCGCGTCTTAGTTGACTGGATTAACGTTACTGAATTTGGCAAGCTCTCAGAGACAGAAGAAGAAAAGCTCACATGGACAGCACCTGACAATATAAACACCCTTGAAGTTATTGAGGTTATCAATGCCGTTGTCACTGGAGTGAGTCGAATGATCTCAACAGATGGGCTTGACACACGAACACAAATTTTGACAGAAACAAAAACTATTTTGCTAACTGTAACAGGAACCTAATCACACAAGGAAATATGTGCCAATACCAAACACAACCGCTAAAGGATAGCAGCGCCCTGTCTATCGTAATAGCAGTTGTTTTTGTCTCTTTGGTTGCCACTGGTCAATCTATTGCCTCAGTAAAAACGTCAGGAATATGGTACCACGTAAGGAAAGGTGATACTGTCTGGGATATTGCTAGAAAATATAAAGTTTCGCATAACTCAATCTTGAAGGCAAACCGAATTCAGTCGGAGAAACGAATACATATTGGGAAAAAGCTGTTTATCCCAGGCGCTTTTCCCGAGCATAAGTATGGAACCTGGTATAGGGTAAAACATGGCGACACTCTATCAAGAATTGCAGTCAATCATGGTATTCCCGTTTCCAACCTAGTTTGGCGGAATAGGCTCAAATCTGCTGATCAGCTTCAAGCAAATCAGAAGATATTCATCCCAAATCTTCACCCTTCCAGCTTTGCACCTCCAATGCGCATAAAATTAGTATTAACTTCAGACTACGGTTATCGCCGACACCCTACTTTAAAGAAACGAATGTTCCATTATGGACTAGATTTCCGTGCTAGAAAAGGAACACGTGTCTACGCCTCAAAATCCGGAAAAATTGTACGATCAGGTTGGAGAAGCGGGTACGGAAACTATGTACTTATCAAACACGTTGGAGGTTTTGAAACATTATATGGTCATCTTTACATAATCCGCGTAAAAAATGAACAATATGTTAAAAAAGGACAAGTCATAGCACTATCGGGTAACACTGGTAGATCAACCGGTCCACACTTGCATTTTGAGATTCGAAAGAATGGAAAGAATGTGAACCCCATTCACTATTTAAACTTAAGGTAATGGCTTGCGGAAATATTGGATCTCATTTCTCATCTGGATACTGCTAACCAATCTAGTTTCTGGATCACGTCGCCCCCAAGTCGGAGCCAAACCAATTGGTTTGGGCAGTGTGTTCATCAGCAATTCTGAAGACGCGTTCGGCGCACTATGGAACCCCGCAGGATTAGTTAACCTCGGAAAAATAACGTTTGACTATGATCTATCACAAGGAGGTTTTTCAGTTGGGTTGCCGATCTTGCCATCCCTAACTTTAGGAACTAGTTTCTTTGATCTAAATAGCACTGACCGTTTCATAATTGATCAAGCTGCAAATCCAATCGGAACTTTTGGGAGTGACAACAATCAAGTTGTCTTTTCTCTAGCAGGTAAATTTGGTCCTCGGCTAAGCTTAGGAGCAAACTTAAACTTGACTAAAAATATCCACGAAAGACAACTTCCAAGCTATGATCTAGGCATTCTTATCAACGCGACCCCTAGCATCCGTTTAGGGGCGAGCTTAAGGGAATTCGGAGATCAATCTCGCGAACCAGTTTTCGATCTTGGAATGACATGGCGAGCTCATCACTATTTTCAATTAAGCAACGCCCTCGATACAACCACATGGAGGTTCAGAGTTGGTGCCGAACTTAGCTTTCACAGATTATCGTTACGGTATGGCTCAATTTTCCACCTTGATGGATCTCGTAATTGGTCTGCTTGGAGTGCAGGAAGTTCTATCCGAATAAACAGCAGCGAAATTAGCTATGCCTACGTCGAGGATCAAGAACGCGAAAACCAGCATTTCATATCGGTTAGTTTTACCCTTGGGTTCCCAGCCGGCACCGAAACCAATAACGACAATAAGCAAAAAATAATCCGTACGTCACATGCTGAAACCATCGCCAATCAATATAATCTCGAAATTGAATTGCTTCTTTCAATGATCAAGGTTGAATCTGCATTCAAACCGGATGCAATTTCCAAATCCGGTGCCGTTGGACTTGGGCAATTGATGCCTCCCACCGCTAGAGATCTCGGCCTTAGAGTCCCTGATTATGAGAATATTACACAACCCAATCACAATTCAAAGATTGATGAACGCTTCAACGCTGGAAAGAATTTGGAAGGAGCCTCTAGATATCTACGGATGATGTTGGATCGCTACCACAATAACTACGCACTTGGTATTTCAGCATATAATGCAGGCCCAGGACGAGTCGGAGAAAATGTGCCGTCTATTCGTGAAACAGAACGTCATGTAGGGAAAGTACTTAACTACTATTATCAATACAAAAGTAAACCAGACTTAAAAAATCAAGATCTCCTAAAATTGAATCAAGCTATTAAGTTTAGATAAGTAACCCATTAAGGTCCAATTTTGATTTTGGGCAGATTTAGGTCAAGAACCTCTGCTAAACAACCTCGAAAAGCACTATTTTGCCCTTGACAAACAAATTAGGGTGCGCTACAATTTCCCAGCCTTTTGTCAAGAGTTTCTTTAGGGGCGGATAGCTCAGCTGGTTAGAGCGGCGGCTTTACAAGCCGTAGGTCACAGGTTCGACTCCTGTTCCGCCTACCAAATTAGAATNGTAGNATGCCCTTACCAATTGGCCCCGTGGTGTAGCCTGGTCAACACACCTGCCTGTCACGCAGAAGATCGCGAGTTCAAATCTCGTCGGGGTCGTTCCCATATCATAGGTTACTTGCCTATCTTTTNNTAGTATTAATGAACAGGTCTCTGTGTAAGGAGAANAANACGTGTTGGATCTTAAATTCATTCGTGAAAATCCAGATATTGTCGAAGCATCCTTAAAGCACCGACGAGCCGACATTTCACTCTCTCGGTTGCTGGATGCTGATCGTCAATGGCGATATACACAGACCGAAGCCGACAAGCTTAGAAATTACCAAAATAATGTTTCAAAGGAGATTGCAGAGTTGAAGCGATCAAATCAGAATGCGTCCGATAAGATCGCCGAGATGAAAAACATCTCTCAAAAAATCAAGGAATTCAATAATCAAGCACAATCGCTAAAGGCAGAAATTGACAAAACACTGATGGAAATTCCGAACATCCCACATGAGACAACTCCCATTGGTTCTAGTGAATCTGACAATCCTGAAATCAAACGCTGGGGCAAACAACCAAATTTCGATTTTGAGCCGAAGCCTCATTGGGAAATTGCTGAAGCACTAGATATCGTAGACTTTAGACGGGGATCGAAAATAGCAGGTAACAATTTTTTATTATACAAAGGAATTGGCGCTAAGCTCGAACGAGCATTGATAAACTTCATGCTTGATCTCCATACAAATAAGCATGGGTACACCGAAATTTCACCACCATTTGTAGCTAACCGACCTACAATGACTGGAACCGGGCAATTACCCAAGTTTGAATCTGACATGTATCGATGTGACCACGATCAAGAAAACCCAGAGAATGATCTCTTTCTTATTCCAACGGCTGAAGTACCCGTAACCAATATTTTTGCCAATGAGATGTTAAGTGGTGCGAACCTACCAATAAATTATACTGCATATACTCCTTGCTTCCGCCGAGAAGCAGGATCTTACGGTCGCGAAACACGGGGAATGATTCGACTTCACCAGTTTGATAAAGTGGAGATGGTCAAATTCACTACCCCCGAGACTTCATACGATGAACACGAATCACTGCTAACAAACGTAGAAGCTGTGGTACAGGCACTAAGTCTGCCATATAGAGTGATTACACTCTGCACAGCAGACCTAGGCTTTTCAGCATCCAAGTGTTACGATGTGGAAGTTTGGACAGCTGGTGAAGAGAGATTCCTCGAAATCTCTTCATGTAGTAATTTCGAGGATTTTCAAGCAAGAAGGGCAAATATTCGTTTTCGTCGAGAAAGCGGAGCAAAACCAGAATTTGTGCACACATTAAATGCGTCGGGTTTAGCACTACCACGTGTAGTCATTGCTATACTTGAAAACTACCAGTACGCAGATGGAAGCGTAGGAATCCCACAAGTACTTAAACCATATATGGGAGGCCTTGACCGTATTGAATCGCTTGCTTCATAAATCATATTTAAATCACTCACCTTCTATTAATTCTCCACCCTTTTTTAGAAACGCAACCGCACTTCGGGTTAATTCCACTTTAACACCTTCTGCAATGGTGATCACGACAATATCTTTATCAACACCAACCACTTTTCCATGCAAGCCACCGTTCGTAACAACTTGATCCCCTTTCGACAGATTATCCAGCATTTTCTGGTGTTTTTTCCGTTTAACCTGTTCTGGTCGTAAAATCAAAAACCAAAAGATGGGGATGATTAAAAGCAATGGCATAAAACTACCTAAGATTTCCAAAATTCTCTCCTCAAAATTTTTGTTTACCTAATTAACATCGCATCGCCATAACTATAAAAGCGATACTCTTGATCAATCGCGTTCTGATATGCTGAAAATATGAGTTCTGGAGTTGCTAAAGCACTTACAAGCATTAATAATGTTGATTTGGGCAAATGAAAATTGGTGATCAATGCATCCACACTCTTAAACACATAATTCGGATAGATAAAAATATCAGTATCACCCTTTTGTGGACGAATTTGGCCATCAACAACTGCAGACTCAATCGCACGCACAGTCGTTGTTCCTACAGCAACAATTTTTCGCCCCTGTTTTCTAGCATTATTAATCTGATCAGCAGTCCTTGAGGATATCTCAAAATATTCAGCATGCATTTTATGCTTTGTAATGTTTGAGGTTTTAATAGGCTGGAAGGTACCGAGGCCAACGTGCAATGTCAAACTCGATACCTCAATATCTCTCCCTTTCAGTTGATCAATCAACTCAGGCGTAAAATGTAGGCCTGCAGTTGGTGCAGCGACTGCGCCTCTTGCACTAGCATAAACACATTGATATCGATCAATATCCTCCAAATTTGGAGATCTCTTTATATACGGAGGAAGTGGTATCTGCCCCACTTGTTCAAGAATCTGATTAAAATCTCCATTATAACGAAACCGTACCATATAATTACCAGCATCTGTACGTGTCAGAATTCGAGCTGTCAGTTCACAATCTGCAAACTCAAGAAGTGTCCCCCGCTTCACCCTTTTTCCCGGTTTTATTAGAGCTTCCCAAGTCTTTTTCCCTCTTTGTCTTAATAGAAAAACTTCAATCTTCCCTCCAGTAATTTTTTTAGCAATCAACCGTGCGGGAATAACTTTTGTATTGTTTAGTACCAGGAGAGATGGAGATGGAAGAAAATCAGCAACCTGCGAAAATTCAGCATGGTGAATTTTTTCCGTCTCCCGATTGACAACCAGAAGCCGAGAACGATCTCGTCGTTCAAGAGGATCCTGAGCAATAAGCTGTTTGGGAAGATTGTAATCGAAATCAGTAAGTCGCAACTTCAGTTAGAATTCAAGTAATGTCTGATTTTTATAACCTAAGTGATTATACGCTCGATCGGTCGCCACTCGCCCCGTTGGTGTAAACGATATAAAACCAATCTTAATTAGATAAGGCTCATAGACCTCTTCAACAGTGCGTTCATCTTCGCTGATTGCAACAGCAAGCGATTTCAGCCCCGCACGGCCATCAAACTTATCTATTAATGCTCGCAAATAGTCACGATCCTGTTCATCAAGTCCAAGTTCATCAATCTGGAAGAAGCTGAGTGCTTCAAGCGCAACATCTTTTGTAACAACACCATCATACTTTACAGAAGCATAATCCCGAACATTAAAGAGCAAATTTTTGGCTATTCGCATTGTACCTCGTGACCGCAATCCTATCTCGAGTTGCGCTTCATCATCAACTTCAACGTTCATTTTTTCGCTGTTCCGCAGAATAGCGATTTTTAGTTCTTCCACTGTGTAATAATCAAGATGAATACGAATACCAAATCGATCACGAAATGGTGCAGCTAACAGCCCCTCACGCGTCGTAGCGCCAATAAGAGTAAAACGGGATAAAGGAACTGGAATAATATCAGCTGATGGCCCCTGGCCTACAGGCAAATCAAGCTTATAATCCTCCATGGCAGGATAGAGTGTTTCCTGTATTTGCGGCTGCATCCGATGAATTTCATCTATAAAAAACACATCACCTTCTGCTAAATTTGTTAGAATCGTAGCCAACTCAATCTTTATCATTGACGGTCCAACTGCTGACTTAAACCCGCTTGACATTTCGTTGGAAATAATTTTAGCCAGCGTTGTTTTACCAAGTCCTGGAGGACCGACAAGCAGAACATGCTCAAGAGCCTGATTACGTTGTCCAGCAGCCTCAATATGTATCCGTAATTTTTCTTTGTTCTTTTCTTGACCAATAAACTCACTGAGTTCTTGAGGTCTAAGACTATATTGATTCTCTTCCTCATCAAGAAAATGCTCAATTTGTTTTTCCATTTATCCCAGTTTATCTAAGAAAATTGGGTCAAGTAGCGTAGCGCGAGGCGGGTTAAATCCTCTATTTTTGCCTCATCACCAAGCACTCGCTGAGCTTCTGCTACTGCTTTTTCCGCCCCTGCTTCCGATCCACCCAGCCCTATTAATGCCTCAATTGCCTCTCTGTTCCGTTTCCCAGATCCGTCCTCTTCAATTTTTCCGTCAAACCCAATCTGAGTAATCTTCTTTTTCAAAGTCATAATCACAAGTTGAGCGTTCTGCTTACTCAGCCTTGGGACACGCATTAACGCTGCGTGATTCTCAGCCAATATTGCTTGTCGAAACTGTGGAGGAGTAAGCTTGGACACAATATTTAAAGCAAGCGCTGGTCCAATTCCCTTTACAGTAATTGCGATTGTGAAAACTTTGAGTTCATCAAGCGACCAAAAACCGTAAAGTTTCACCTCTTTCTCACGAATATAATAGTGCGTGTAAAACTTAACCTCTGAGCCAACATCTGGCAACTCATGTTCTGAACCAGGCGGAATCTCCAGCAGATATCCAACACCGCTAACATCGACGACAACACGGTTTGCGTCTTTGGACGCAAGCTCTCCATGAAGGAACGCAATCATATAGTATGTCTTTCCTGGAGTTCAAGAAGCTTCCGCGATCGAAGATGACAAATTGCCAAAGCTAACGCATCCGCAGCGTGATCAGGTTGAGGAATAAAGTCGAGATTAAGAACAACTTTAATCATTTCTTGGATTTGGCGCTTCGTGGCTGCACCATATCCAACAATGGCCTTTTTTACTTCTGCTGGTTTGTAATCAAAGACAGGAATTTCATTATTAGCAGCAACTAACTTTGCGACCCCCCTTGCTTCCCCCACCGCAAGCGCACTAGTTACATTTTTGCTAAAAAACAGTTCCTCGATCGCTAAAACCTGCGGCTGATGCAGTTCAACGAGGCGATCTAGAGTATCCGATATAACCTTGAGCCGATCAGGCGATGGTACTTTGGCAGCAGTTTTAATATTACCACTATCTACCATCTCAAATTTCGAACCGACGGACCTGACAAAACCATAACCAGTATTGGCAAGACCGCTGTCAATACCCAATACCAGCAATCTCTATTACCCAATCATCCAACTATGCTGCTTCTAAAATATCGTCTGAAATATCGAAGTTCGCATAAACTTTTTGGACATCATCGCTATCATCAAGCGAGTCCATAAGCCTAATCATTTCTTCAGCTTGCTTCTTGTCCAACGTGATTGTCGTCTGTGGAACCATTGTAATCTCTGCCAAAGAAATATCAGCTTGAGATTCTTGAATGGCAGCACGTACGGATTCAAACCCTTCAAATGGACAGACAATTTGAATTTGATTCTCTTGAATTTCAAGATCTTCAGCACCAGACTCAGCCGCAATCAGAAAAAGCTCATCTTCATCAATACTATTTCGTTCAACGAAAATTAAACCGCGCTTTTCAAACATCCATGAAACACATCCACGTTCTCCCATCGCACCGCCGTTTCGGTCTAAAATATTCCGCAGATCAGAAACGGATCTATTCCTATTATCAGTTAAAACCTCAATAATTAGTGCCACTCCACTCGGCCCATACCCCTCGTAAACGACTTCTTCGTAATTGATTCCTTCGAGATCTCCTGTACCTTTGAGAACAGCACGGTCAATCGTATCATTCGGAACATTCGCAGCTTTAGCAGCTTGTATCGCCGTGCGTAAACGTGGATTCATTTCTGGATCACCACCACCGTTTCGAGCAGCCACAGTAACTTCCTTCAGCAACTTCGTGAACAACTTTCCCCGTTTAGCATCATTAGCCGCCTTCTTATGCTTAATTGAAGCCCATTTGGAATGCCCAGACACGCTACACCTCTCGATTTCATTTAACAAATCCACCAAAATCATAGCACAGACAAAGGCATTTTGTCAAAGGAACAGCAAACAGCCGAATCAGAAACAAAAAAAGCCTGTGAGATCTAGTTTAAACCAGATCCCACAGGCTTTTTCAACAAAGAATCCCGGCAACGTCCGACTTTCCCACGAGGTTGCCCTCGAAGTATCATGGGCGCTGAAGGCCTTAACTACCGTGTTCGGAACGGGAACGGGTGTTTCCCCTTCGCTATAGTCACCGGAAAATCGATCAATTTGGCAAAAACATACCAAATAAATTCAAATTGACAAGTACAATCATCTCAATCAATTAAAAGTTAGAAATAAGTTAAGCCCTCGACCAATTAGTACCAATTAGCTAAACACGTCACCGCGCTTACACACTTGGCCTATCAACCTCGTTATCTACAAGGGGTCTTACCAGATTAACTCTGTGGGAAATCTTATCTTGAGGAAGGCTTCATGCTTAGATGCTTTCAGCATTTATCCCTTCCGAACATAGCTACCCAGCGATGCCACAGGCGTGACAACTGGTGCACCAGAGGTTCGTCCACCACGGTCTTCTCATACTAGCGGCAGCTCCACTCAAATTTCCTACGCCCGTAAAAGATAGGGACCGAACTGTCTTACGACGTTCTAAACCCAGCTCACGTACCACTTTAATGGGCGAACAGCCCAACCCTTGGGACCTGCTGCAGCCCCAGGATGTGATGAGCCGACATCGAGGTGCCAAACCGCGCCGTCGCTGTGAGCGCTTGGGCGCGATAAGCCTGTTATCCCCGGAGTACCTTTTATCCGTTGAGTTACGACCCTTCCACACGGNATCGCAAGATCACTAAGCCCTGCTTTCGCACCTGCTCGACATGTCTGTCTTGCAGTCAAGCTCCCTTATGCCTTTACACTCTACGCGTGGTTTCCAATCACGCTGAGGGAACCTTAGGGCGCCTCCGTTACGCTTTAGGAGGCGACCGCCCCAGTCAAACTACCCACCTGACACTGTCCTCGGCTTGGATATACAAACCAGAGTTAGGATTTAGATACAACAAGAGTGGTATTTCAAGGNCGACTCCACTGGNGCTAGCGCTCCAGCTTCAAAGTCTCCCACCTATCCTACACAAGCTAAATCCAAATTCAATATCAAGCTATAGTAAAGGTTCACGGGGTCTTTCCGTCTTTTTACGGGTAATCGGCATCTTCACCGATAATACAATTTCACCGAGTCTCTCGCTGAGACAGNGCCCATATCGTTACGCCATTCGTGCAGGTCGGATTTTACCCGACGAGGAATTTCGCTACCTTAGGACGGTTATAGTTACCGCCGCCGTTTACTGAAGCTTCGGTTCAGAGCTTCGAGCCTAAGCTCTAACCCCTCTCCTTAACTTTTCAGCACCGGGCAGGCGTCAGTCCGTATACATCATCTTNCGATTTAGCACAGACCTGTGTTTTTAGTAAACAGTCGNATGGGCCTTTTCACTGCGGCTTTCGCTAGACTGGCGAACCAGCCAACTCAAGCNCTCCTTCTCCCGAAGTTACGGAGCCATTTTGCCGAGTTCCTTAGCGAGAGTTCTCTCGAGCGCCTTAGGATATTCTCCTTGCCTACCTGTGTCGGTTTGCGGTACGCACACCATCATTTGTCCTCTCGGAGTTCTTTTCTTGGCAAACAACCGAACCAGTTCAGTCCTTAAGGACACCTCATCACTTTCAGAGGTAATTTCCGGGATTAACCGGAACCTCCGTCCGCTTGACCTAGCACTTCCATCCGCTAGTAGATTCTAATGTTTGCGTCTCTCCTAGATTCAATCGCCTGGTGGTGGTACAGGAATATTAACCTGTTNCCCATCGTCTACGCTCTTCAGCCTCGACTTAGGACGCGACTAACCCTGTGTGGACTTGCCTTCCACAGGAAACCTTAGGCTTACGGCGAACAAGCTTCTCACTT
>PBXZ01000078.1:55000-64836 GCA_002729415.1 Candidatus Poribacteria bacterium
CCTCGCAAGAGAAGATGCCATAGAAGTTCCTGATACATGTTCTCACTGAATTGTTGTATATCTGAATTGCNATCATCANTGGTATNCACGGTATGCCAATGTACAAACGTCACAATAGGGGTNNCNGACGACGTAGACTTTCCTNCGTTGCTACCTACTTTTAGCATATTGTAAAACCAACGATAGTCAACTTGATCAAAATCNTACCAACTCCAAATTTTGTCCCAAGTNTAGACCACCGGCATAGCAAAAGTATATCCAGTNAACGGGAACTCATCAAACCACTGGCGGTATTTAGCNCCNCCTTCCTGTNTATANGGAGTACCATCTACAAATTTCTCAAAATAATCGTACCAATACCGATGGCCATCATGGGGATAAACCCCATAATTACCAACCAAAGCATTAGGAAAGCATGAGGTGACCGTATCGGCTAACATCTCCCGCTGGAGTTCNCTTCGTTTCTGCCGTAACGCAGATTGAAAANNCGTAAAATCACCAATGTCTTCAATTTGATCTTGACAACGCTGACAGCNCTTGGACGCNGCCCAAGCNCCGTTCCACTCAATAGGNCCATCAATCTCCCAATCGGCAAAAATGAAGCCGATTTCCAAATCAGCTTCATAATACGCTTGAACAAAGAATTCAACTCGTTTTTGCATTTCCGACCGACGAAAATCGAGAGCAAACGGACANCCCATTTTATGNCCTTCACCAAACGATGAATCGAAAAAAGCCNCNCCGCTGCCATCAATATGNGCAGTACGAAGATCACCATTGAANAACGAATATGTACACANATTGGCATTAACGTTGACTCTTAATCCTAATTGCTTTTGAATTCTAGCAATCTGTAANCCTCTNGTTAATGTCCGTTCNCGATCCGAAGGATTCCAAGTNGAGATCANCCCAATACCACGTTCATCAAGCTGTTGAATGATNGATTTAGCTTTTANCTCATCATCTACCGCTAGATCCATAATAGGCCATAAATACAAAGGTAAACGATTATNCCNTGACCATCTNAGAGGCTCAGTGTTTTCAAGNACAAGCCGAACTTGTTCAGGTATCGATGACATTTACAATNCCTCCTAATAACATTTATTTGCNAAAATCCCTCCCNCGACGTCGGANAGGTTTCCCATTTNCNGNTTGTCGCAAAAACCTTAACCTGANGGNGCATCATCCGAGTCACNAATTCACCTCACGNTACTATTATCGACTCATTACCATAAGAAGNACAAATTCTGTTCCTTCCAAATCAATTAANCCAGTAATCTCAACANCCATATANGNCTGANTGCTCTCATTCACCANCACAATTAACCAACCTNTGCCGATTCGACGGCAGGTAGTTCGACCACCCAACTANAATCGAAATTCGGATTCTTANCCCACCNACNCCCTTCAGNCATNCNAAACTGCACATAAACTTCTTCAGCAACAATTTAAAAAATTGTAAAGCGGTAAGTTCGCTNGTTAGNGCATAAANCGATTNTCGAAACGACTNATGACTGCCAATTCCAAGTAACTTGATCCCCACTACAAAACTNCCTNGGCACCATGTACAATGCAATCGTAAGCCATCAGAANNCCANCTTAGTTCTTTGACTAAATTCCTCTATATCTTACTATCTCATTATAGCAANGTTCTCGCCTTTTCAAGANTTCNATTAGTAAAATGACACAAAATNAATACTTCAATANGTAGAAAATCAGCTTAATATATTCGTTGTTGATAGTTACCAACTCCCGCTCTCTTAGCCACCATTTCTCGACGTTGAACCAACTATCTCTAACCGAACTATATTGGAGCTCAATTCCTGAATCCCTATATATTTTGCTAAAGATCATTTTCACCCGTCGCATATGATAAGGAGAACTAACAACAATCGCTGAGTGAAATCCTTTCCTCTTCATCAACTGATAAGAATGCTTAGCGTCATCATAAGTCGAAGTTGATCGAACAAGCGATGTTGCTCCTTCAGGAATACCTGCTTTTTTAATCGCATTTTGAGTAATTTCCTCCCAGTCTATATGTAAATCTATAAGTAGTAAAGGAGCTGAATCACTCGTGAATATAATGTGTGGCGCATATTCTGATTCATAGAGTGATACACCATGATGAAAGCGTTCTGCATCTCCTGCCAATATGATAATAGCATCAGCAGGTTGAAGAGAATCTGTTTCTACAATCAACAATATTGCTAACTTGGTCAACCAAAACTGATATGGGAGCACAGTACTCACCAACAAAACTATTGCGAGGCATGACAAAACAAGCCATTTCTTTTTCAAGCGTATGTATTCAATCATCTGAAGAAATCGACCCATTGAATACGCAAAACTTCGGGGTCACTTTCAAACACAATCTTAGGTACTACCAATTCAACATACCCAGTCTGCAATGGAACCTCAGACACCATTTTACCAGTAGGAACAATCTCAGCAGACATCCAATAGGGACTAGTCTCTACCAAGGTCACACGACTACCTTCCCCAACTGCATTTACCTCACATAACACGCTATACGGTGGATAGCTCAGTATCGCTGTGTTAAGTACAAATACCCCATTGTTGACAGCAAATGATTCCAGCCCATGAAGATAAAAACGAAAACGAACCTCGGTCGCCCATGTGCCTCGAATCAGTGATATGGTAGCCTGACCAATGCCATTTCGACTGTGGACTTCAAAAATAAAATTTTCACTGTTGTGGATAAAATTTATTCTATTGCCCTCTTCCTTTGAACTACTCAGATCAATATCAACCACAGGAAAATTTTGCTCTTGTAACGTCAAGATTGTTCGGCAACCACACAGGATAGGAACACAAAGGATAATAATTCTAAACAGAACTCTCAACCTCACTGTCAGCCAACCTATTTTAAGTCACATTCCATAACCGAAGCATCTCTTCGGAAAAACAGCCCAAAGGAGCCCGCCCGCCCCGCAATATAAATCGACATGGTGATGCTTTCTTGTAAGATTACAGACCCAAGAAGTAAAAACCACTGAGGCTATCAGTCCCCATATCCTTAGAAAAACCAAAGTCAGGACATCAACAATCATTAGAACATTCTGCCCCAAGTAGAAACTCATTAGCATGAGGGGTAAACCAAGCATTCCACTATAGATAATAATCCTTAGACTAACCACATCAGTAGAATAATTGAGAACCTACAACTTGAATAGATCTAAACAAATCTTGATCAATTGAATATGGCCAATAGTATTACTATCCTAACTCCTATGAAGAAGAGAGCTTACTAGCCATGAAGTGCAATGCCGAAGAAGGCCCCAAAATTGGTTCTCCGTTGGCCCAAGCAAAATACTGCGAGAGATGAACGACTTCGACGAAGGCGAAGATCATTTGCTCTGCTTAACTCCACAACCTGTCGTGTGAACTTTCACTTTCCCACTCGTGTGTTGAGGGAAAATATTCAGAATCGTTGGGATGGAGATGTTGCTGAATAACTTCCGGATTTAGATCAATACCAAGCCCTGGTGTATCGGGAACTTTGATATAACCGCCCTGAATAATCGGATTAGGTAGTCCCATCACAAGATCATCCCACCATGGATTGTCAACAGAATGATTCTCCAAAACGAGAAAATTTTCGGTTGCGGCTGCACAGTGCACACTAGCCATAGCACATACTGGTGTCCCTGCCATATGCATAGCCATAGCAATACCATACTCCTGTGCCAAATCCCCGATTTTCTTGGTTTCCAGTATTCCACCAGAGGTTGCAATATCAGGATGGCAAATCGCGATAGCTTTAGCTTTAAATAGTTTCATGAATTCCTCTTTGCAATAGATATCTTCACCTGTACAAATCGGAGTGGTGCAGGAATTTGAGAGCCTAATATACTGATCAGTATATTGCCACGGAATCATGTCCTCTAACCAAGCGAGATTATACTTTTCCAATCCCCTCGCTAAACGGATACAATCTTCAACAGCGATATGACCGAAATGATCTACCGCGAGCGGAATTTCATACCCGATAACTTCACGTATCGTTTCCACATATCCACACAAGGTTTCAATCCCTTTTTCCGTCAAACGTATACCAGTAAAAGGATGCATCAAATTGCTAGTTTCCAGATTCCCTTCTGGTGCACATAGTGTGCCAGGAACGTCCCTCAGAAGCGAAACCCCGACATCCATTTTGAGGAAGGTAAACCCTAAATCCATCCGCTGCTGAAGTTTTTTGCCCATCTCCACAGGATCGCTTAGTGTCGGGGTATCCGAATAGCAGCGTATCTCATCACGGAATTTCCCACCTGCCAGTTGATAGCAAGGAACCTCATAAGCTTTTCCCACTAGATCCATCAAAGCCATTTCAATGCCACAGACCCCTCCACCCTGACGAGCATGAAACCCAAACTGCTTAATCTGGCGAAAAATTTTGTCAACACTACAGGGATTTTCACCCAAAATCCGGCTTTTGAGCAGCAAAGCATAAGTTTTACTAGCACCATCACGAACTTCACCAAGCCCATAGATCCCTTGATTAGTATCGATCTTGAGAATTGGCCCACCGGTAGTTGTTCTTACGAGACGCATATCGGTAATTTTCAATTTGGAAGGTTGAGATGCAGTCTTAATATTGGATGATATGAGCTCCGAATCGCTTAACGTCATGAACTTTCTCCTAAC
Organism: Candidatus Poribacteria bacterium; assembly: GCA_002729415.1. Lineage (GTDB taxonomy): Bacteria > Poribacteria > WGA-4E > WGA-4E > UBA9662 > UBA9662. The sequence goes on from PBXZ01000078.1 coordinate 59,666, forward strand.
ACATAAGGTAAATTAAACAAAACAATAGATCTCCAAAAATATGAACTAACTGGTTGATATACAAAACCAAAAATGCCTGCGGCAGACAATGTTCACCCCTACTCTCGAGGAACATTCAGTTTAGTTTCAACAAAACTGAAGCTGGAACTTTAGGTAAAATTCTATAAACGCTCAGCAGCAAAACCAAACCCGTTCAGAACCAGCCATCGAGTGTGAGAATTAAAAAACATTCTCAGAGTTACCAGATCACATATTCTACTGATACCATTAGCAGCACAAGTCACATGGTAACTTCATATGGCCTGCTCAGTAGCTGTGTCAACGAGACCAAAAGTGACAGAACCAACAAATCTTTAGCCATGAGAATGGGGCAAAACCGAACGAAGGTTGGAGACCTTCAACACAACCCCATAGATCAATTGCCCAATTAGAATATCGAAAGAATTCAAAATCACAATATAGAATCAATCAATTAGTCTAAGTTGAATTCGCTGTGCTGGTACTTAGGAACGTACATTCTTAGAAACACCTTCTGAAGGATGACAACCACTAACCAATCAACCTCATCAATTACTTTCTGCTAACCAGTGTACATGGAACTCATTATTTTGTCATCTTTACTCCCACTTTATCTTTCGAAATGTGCATAAAAAAATACTTTCACAAATATACCTCTAGATAAGCCATTTTCTAGAACTAAAGCAATTGGAGAAATCTCTCAACAGATGAAGAGAAATTAAAGTTGGATAGGACCCAACCTCCAAACACTAAACAGGTGAGTTTTGGCAACTGGTGATCATTTATTTAAAGGATATCAGCTTTAAGCATGTTTGTTGAGCTAGAGTGACCAGCTGGCATTCCACCAACAATCACGACTCTGTCTCCAGGATGACCAAGGCCGGTTTTTAAGATGCTTGCCTTCGATTCATTAATCATTTGATCAATCCCTTCAGCATATTCAGTCGTAACAGCAGATGTTCCCCAATAAAGCATGGACTTCCTTAGAGTTTGCTCGCATGAACTGACAACAGCAATCTTGGCAAATGGTCTATACTTAGAAACCCGCCTTGCCGTATCACCATATCGAGTACAACAAATGATAAGCTTAGCTCCTATTTCTAAGGCTGTATGGCAGGCCGAATGGACGATAGCGTCTGGGATCTCACCACCAATAGTAATTGGTTTGAAAGAACCCAGATAATCAATTTCCGACTCCGTTGCCAAAGCAACTTCTGTCATCATTTGAACTGATGCAGTTGGATATCTACCGACTGCAGTTTCAGCAGAAAGCATCAGTGCCGAGGTTCCATCAATAATTGCATTGGCAATGTCAGTAACTTCGGCCCGTGTCGGTCGTGGACAATTAACCATAGATTCAAGCATCTGAGTTGCAGTAATAACAGGCTTCCCCTGATCGTTTGTTAATTTTATTATTTTTTTTTGCCAACCAGGTACTTCGGCTAGAGGGACTTCCAAACCTAGATCACCTCTGGCAATCATAACACCATCAGCTTCTGAAATGATACCTTCCAGATCATCCAGAGCCTCTTTCTTTTCCAGCTTGACAATCACTGGAATATCAAACTCGTACTGCTCAAGAATCGATTTGAGATTTTTCACATCATCGACATTTCGCACAAAAGATTGGGCAACCCAATCAACACCAAGCTCTGCACCAAATAAAAGGTCCTCAATATCCTTTGGCGTTGGAATTGCTACGTTCAGCCCAACACCAGGCACAGTAATTCCTTTCTTTGAGCTCAATTCCCCACCAGCAACCACCACACAATCGATACTAGTTATTGCAGTGGATATTACTTGAAGTTGAATCTCGCCATCTGCCAATAAGATTTGATCTCCAACAGACAGCGCATTGACGAATTCGGGAGAATTGACAGATACTTTGGTTACATCACCAACTGTTTGTTCAGCCATCAGAGTAAATCGAGAGCCCTCGACGAGTTCAACCGAACCTGACTCAAACGTACCAATCCGTACTTTTGGTCCGGAAAGGTCCTGCAGGATTGGAATCCTTATACCTAACAACGCTTCTGCTGTTTTGATGTTCTTAATGGTTTCAGCATGCTCGACATGTGTGTCATGTGAGAATGAAATCCGAGCCAAATCCATGCCAGAAACGACTAATGATTTGATCAACTCAACGGACCTACTGGCAGGACCAATGGTACAAACAATCTTCGTACGTTTACCATTCATCTAAAAATATGTTTAATCACCCTTCATATGAATTTAATATATGGACTTAACAAAAGTATTATAGATACTATTTCATTTTCTTCACTCTATAAATTCTCAGAATATACCCCAATCCCCCCATTACACAAATCATTATTAAAAAAATAATCTCCTTCGAAAACCCTCCCCACTTTCGGTTTACATAGACATCAAAAGATCGACTCATTTCACGAACAGCATTCCTCTCAAAAAATGACGCATTAATTAGTACCTTACGAAACTGGTGGCAAGTATCAATAATCCAAAAGAATTTCACAGTCAGAAAAACAGAATGCATGTTCCCTCAAACCCACTGATTGAAACGAGTCAGAACGTGAAAGCCTGTGCTAACTAGTGCTCATTGATTTCATAAGCGAGTCGTTGAACCCTCCAATAAGTTGCGGTAAATTTAGCCCGGAACGTTCTAGTCCATTTGCATTTAGCTTAGATCAATAATTATCCATTCCGCAGTTATCACTTCGCCCTATCATGCAATCAAATCCACGGATACTACATTATCAATTGTGAGCAACCCTCTAATATCTTCAATCACCAAGCGCCCCTTTTCCCGTCAGCCTCACGACGCAATTTGAGAAAATATCTACCAACCAAGCCAACTACCCTATGCCCATTCAAAAATTCAGATGTTTCATCAGGGATCCTATCCCCCTCGTAAATAACAACTCAGCTATTTACTTCCTACATCTATATCAATAAGCTAAGATGGGAATTCCTGCATCATCAATAGAATGTTAAAATATCCTACTATAGACTACAAGAAATTGGCCGAAGGGTGCACCCCACATACTAACGAATTCCGTACGCCGCACCCTTCCCATGTTTTAAAGTACATTTCATAAGTCCTATCCATACCATTAATCATCAACTAATTTCTTCATTACTTTACTCAAACTCAAACAAAGAACATCCACTAATGTAGTCAAAGTGCGGTATATCAGAACAACTGATCCTTAATCCCACATCCTATCCCAAGCCGATCAAGATTGATGTTTGTTAACCACGCATAAGAAATAGATTATTATATTAGCGGTAAACCTCTTGATGCGAATCATCCCATACCAAGCCACTCCTAACACCACAAACTGTGATTTCATAATATCCAGCCGGATCCATAACTTGATTTAATTCGTTATTCTCTACAATAAAATAACAAATCAGACAAATCTACAAGATTGAAATTCAACTAGGAATGGCTTAAATGCAGAACTCAATAGAACTCAGGAAGGTAAAACCAATACAATACTGGATGCCTTACTTACCAACACTCCAGAAAATTACTTCGACAGACCCAACAAGAATATATTTACTGTACCAAGGCTACTAATTTACAAATCGGCTGTGGAACCTGCGATTTTTGATGAAATTAATTTCTGTACCTCACCATTTTCAATAATACGAATTGCTTTTCCAAGTTGGTCATCATAATCAAGATCAATTAATTGATATATCCCAACATTATTATTAAAAACTCTTTTAGCATCCAACATTACCAAATCTGCACTCAATGATATATCATTTTGTTTTAGTATTTCAAATAGTTGACCGAGACTAGCCTCAAGTTTTGAAAAATCCTGAGGAACTTTTCCAGTGCTCTTTTCTTCCTTTTCAATCCACTTCTCCACGAAATCATTCACATAACGACCATTACGCATTTTCTGTCGCATCTCAGCATCAGCGATTTCGAGTTTTGTCGTATCAATATCAACTTGCGGTTCAATCCCTTTCTCATTAATTGAAGTACCATTTGGAGTGTAATAAGTTGAAATAGTTAACGATACTGCACCTCCATGCTTTAGAGGAATGCGCTGTTGAACGACTCCCTTACCAAAAGTTTTCTTCCCTAGAAGAACTCCACGAACATGGTCACTAATTGCCCCCGCCACTATCTCCGACCCGCTCGCGCTGTATTCGTTTATCAACACCACGAGTTCTATATCTTCCGGACAAAGGACTTTTGAACTAGATTTATATTCTTTATTAGATTGGGGATGGCGCCCTCGGGTCGAAACAATCATCCCCTCAGAAATAAGAGCATCTGAGACATAATAGGCTGAGTCAAGAAGACCTCCAGGATTGTTACGAAGATCTAAAATCAGTGCTCTGGGTTCTACGTCATCCGAATCAAAAAGATCTGTCATAGCTTGGTGGAATTCTTCACTAGTTCGCCCTGTAAAATTAGTAATACGTATATAGGCGATTTCATCGTTAACCATAGTCTTTTCAACGCTATCAGTTTTGATTTCCCCACGTGTTAAAGTAACCTCGAAAGGTTCAGAGCCTCCTCGGCGGCGAATCGAAATTTTGACTTTAGTACCAATCCTCCCCCTGAGAACACTAACGACGTCATTCAGTGTTTTACCACTTGTAATCCCAATGCTAATTGCTTCCCCCTCGATCTTGGTAATGTAATCACCTGCCTGCAAACCCGCTTTCATTGCCGGAGTGTAAGGTAAAACAGATAAAATTTTCACCAACCCTTTATCCACATAAATCCGGATTCCTAATCCACCAAACTTAGCAGCAATGAGATCTTCACGCTCTCGCTGAAAGGACTCTGGAGATTGATAGAAAGAATAAGGATCACCAAGTGCTGCGAGTGCTCCTTTGATGGCTCCCTCATAAACCTTCTCGCGATCTACCTCTTTGTAATAAAAGGTTTCAGATTTTGCTATTGCCTCATTCAGTTTGTTAATTAGCGTCATGGTCGTTATTCGTTCTTCACGACCACTTAGTGCATTTTTGCCAATAGTGTTGAAGAGGAGAACTAAGACCGCTACAATTACAGTTAAAGCAGCAATCGAAACAGTGTATTTCCTACTACATCGAACCATGACAATCCTTAATAACTCTAAAAAACACTAAACATTAATGTAATTATAACATCTCAACCAGATAAATTTCTATGAGGGTTGTGT
>PBXZ01000079.1:0-13348 GCA_002729415.1 Candidatus Poribacteria bacterium
TTCTGCCTGAAAATCGTTTTCAAAGTGATGAGAATTTTGCTGAGAATTTTCAACAGCGGCGACAAAATCAACGCCTGCGTCCTGGACGATTTGCGCAAGAGGAACCGCTTGCTGAAACCAGCGAAAATGTTGAAACCACTACCCAAAGCCGAGAAACCAGAAGTGAAAGAGGCGGCTCCGGTAGACCTCGTGGGAGACGCGGAGGTCGTGGTTTTGGACGTGGAAGAGGTGCCGCCCAACTTGTGACGACTGCTTATTTTCTCAACGATCAGAAGGTCTGGGCTGTCGGTAATGGTGCGCACATATACCATACTGCCGATGGTGGGCAGACGTGGGAACGCCAACTTGGCGGCCGCAGCCTTGATAATCTTCGCGATGTGTTATTTCTCAGTGGCCAGCAGGGTTGGGTTGCTGGTGAGAACGGCTTTTTGATAGAAACGCAGGACGGTGGAAAAACCTGGCAAACTTTGCAAGTTGGGACGCAGCAAACTTTAGTTGGAGTACATTTTCCAAGTCTGGATCCAAAATGGGGTTGGTCAATGCAACGTGATGGTACGGTTCTCTACACTACCGATGGGATCAAATGGTCATCTGGACAAACGCCAATGCGCCCGCCCGTTTACGAAGAGGATTTTCCGATACCATTTGCCATTAACGATGTTGCTTTTGGCAAATTTTCGGAAGGCTGGGCAGTTGGCAGGGATGGACAAATAATCCATAATCAGGATGGTGGTCCGATATGGACTGCCCAGCGTACATCTACTAACTCCAACCTTATTAATGTTGAAATGAAGTTTGCTCCTCTTGGTTGGGCGGTAGGTAACGCCGGAATTGTGCAACGTACGATTAATGGTGGCGAATATTGGAGGCATCACGAAACGGATACAGGCTATAGTCTAAATGCTGTCTCGTTTGTTACCAAGCGGAAAGGCTGGGCGGTTGGGCGTTACGGAATTGTCCTTCGTACGACTGACGGTGGTTTTGAATGGGAAGCTATCCCAAGCAATGTCACCCAGGAACTTTACAATATCTGTGTTTTGTCTGAACAGGAAATCTACGCGGTTGGTGCCACTGGTACAATAATCCATTCCATGGATGGTGGAGACACTTGGGAACAAGAACATACTGACATTGCTAATGATCTTTATGCCATTGTTAAGGCTGAAAACAATAATGAGCTCTGGATTGTCGGGCAATGGGGGGTTATTTTGCGCCGAGAAATTGACTCCATACAGATGTCGATCAGAAAAACAGGCGAAATTCCAGAGGATAAATCCTGAATTACTGTTAGCGTCCCCACTGCTTTACCCCGAAACTGCAATCGTGATAGAATGCCGAAGCTAGTCCTTTGAGAGTCAAATTCGCGCTAAAGATGTAAAGGGGGACCTAGGGATGCCCCCGCTTTTTCAGCAATGGCAAACGGTCAAATCAGAGGTTGACGGAAATGGCAAAGTTATGACTAGTAGAGCGAGAACAATGCGAATCGTCGAGGCGTTCGTCGATTGCAACGATGTCCTTGAAGATCAAGCGCGGCTGCGATCCCGCGCCGCCGAAAACGGCTATCTGTACTTTCCCGGTTTGCTCCCCGCGGAGGACGTATTACCAGTGCGCCGCGGGGTGTTGCAGGTCGCGGGCCGCCATGGCCTGCTCAGAGCGGGCATTGATATAGATGAGGGCATTCGCAAAGAGGGCGTGTATATCGACCTGGAATACGATAAACCGACCCCGCCTGAGCTGAAGCGATTTTACAACGACGTACTGAGTCTACACAGTTTCAACGCCTTTCCCCACCATGCGACAGTCATGGGCCTGCTCGAATCACTCCTCGCAGAGCCCACTTTTGTGCATCCACGCCATATCTGCCATATCCTCTTTCCAGGNCNCTTTGACCATACAACAGAGCCNCACCANGACTTTCANCCNGTGCGCGGCACCAGGGATACNTGGACNGTGTGGATTCCGTTGGGCAACATCGATTCTGACCTCGGTGGAGTGGCCATCGCCCNCGGCTCCAACCANCNCGGTTATCTTGACAACGANNTGGTTACCTCCGGGNAATTGCTGGACGACGAAACCGTGTGGCACTGGAATCCCTTTAGCTGNGGGGATGTTCTTATGTTTCACAGCTTGACGATCCATCAGGGGCGCGACAATCTGACCGCCGATACGATTCGTCTTTCTACCAGTGCCCGCTATCAAGCCATCAGTGAGCCGGTGGATGCAGCCGCGCTGACACCTCACTGGGGATGGGCTGACTGGGAGGAACTCTACGCCGATTGGGATCGGGCTGATCCGCTCAAATACTACTGGCGATCGCTCGATCTCAACATACGGACATACCGATAAGAGTGACTCTTACTACTGACGAAGCGCGGCCGCATGCGGCGAAAGCCTGTTAATATGCACGCCTTCATGCGTTTTGAAAATTCCAGAATGTAAACCAAGTATAAACCGCAAAGCAGCACGGCATCACCGCACAAAAATGGAAGTTCCATTTGTTACAAATTTTAACATTGCGGGGGAATTCGACCCAGCATGGTTGGATTCAAAACCCGATTTGGGGGCGGATTTATCAGTTCAAACCCATGAGGAACCCCGGTTCCAGCGCTGACCAGCCTAAGCCTTAAATGATCAGGCGAGTAGCAGTTGCCTAGTTGGTACCCTTTTCCTTCCCTTCAATAGTCCGTTTCCTTTTCTCATCACCCCGAAAAACACATAGAATAACAATATCCACCTCCAGATTAATCACTCTTTTATTTCTAGTGGTTCGCTAGGAACAAAGTGAGACTCACCTTCTCACAGCTCGGCTCCTACCAATCCCGTTCATAGGATTGCGATCTTATTTGACCACCATCAGTTTTTTTGTTGTAAAATATATTCCACATACCTACTGTAAGGCAGGTGGTTAAAGGTTCGACAACAACGGCCATTCGCCAAACCAAAACAATTTTTTACCCAGTTAATAATTTGCAAACAAAACGAACCTGTTTTTGCATTTTGCATTCATATTTTTAAGACCTTTATTGAATGAGGATAAAAACGTTATGTCTATTTATTTTCGAACTAACCTGTCTCAGTTGGCCATTTTCTTGTCTATATCATTGCTCTTTTCGGTTCAAGCAATCGGGTTTAATGTTGACATTGACGGTGTATTAAATGATGTAGCATACAAGAAAGTATCACCCCTCAATAGTGCAGAGAAAATCGGTGTGCTATATCTTGTTCCTATGAAGGATGAATTATATATTGGAGCGGAGGTCGAAGATGCCAAGATCAATGTGGCCGATCCACAGCAATTCTGGCAAGGTAGCGGTATTGAAATTTGGTTTGACTGGGGAAATGAAGGGAATGCAACCTTCGATAAGAACGATCAGCAGTTCTGGTTTGTTCCCATCAAGGGAAAAGGAAAGGAAGGATACGCCGGTCAATGGCATCGAGCACAAGACAATATCAAGGCTACCATTTATGACTACGCTAATGAAGGGGATTTAGTCGACATGGCTTTTGTTGTCGATAAAGGCAAAGGATATACGATCGAGGCCAGAATAGCAAAGGAGGCGATGGCAGGCTATACCCCCAATGGGACAATTGGTTTTACCTATTCGGTTGACAAAGGGGGTGCAAAGTTTCAATGGGACAAGAAAAATTGTGCTAATGGTTTTTGGGAAAATCCTAGTATGTGGCCAGACCTAGAGCTTTCTGAGGTTCTATCAGTTGAAGCCTCAAATAAATTGCCCATTCGGTGGGGGAATCTGAAGCTGGGACTATAACAAAAATCCCGATTAAATTGTTAGGTATCTACTTCTACCAGATGTAAGGCAGGAAATTATACAGAAACACGCAAGATAGTGATTCTGAAGTAATCGTTTTACGTTACGAACCTACTCACTGATACCCGGGCAAAAGATAACTCGTGTACGGCAGGCGGGTATCAGCTGCCCTAGTTGGTACCTTTGTTCCTTCTCCTTTAAAGATTGAAACCCAAACAGAATTTGAGAAAAAAACAATTTGGAATTGACCACCTTGTTAATAAAAACCTTGGATACTGAATTACTAACAAGATTACTGCTACTAGCTAGAGTTGGGGAGTNTCTGNTAGATNATAATGACATANGNTTTATTGTTTGATTTTCCCNTTGAATCNAAATCCGAATATAAGTNCATCAATAGNTCNACTGAATTAGAATCNANACTTTCCTCTTATCTAACAGCAGATGAAATAGGATTGGATATTGAGACTACAGGCTTGGATCCCTACAAAGACCAAATTCGGTTACTTCAGTTATCATCCAGAGANGCTCCNAATTTATTAATTGACGCTTATGCGATAAACAATTGGATTGATTTATTAAAACCATTATTTAAATCATCTGCAATCAAAATCATTCACAATGCTAAGTTTGAATTGAAGTTCTTTTATCATCTGGGCATTGACATAGAAGGCGTTATTTTCGATACGATGCTGGCTAGCCAATTGTTAGCAGCGGGATACCAACTTAAACATAAGCTCTCAGATCTGGTTGAAAGATACCTGTCCATTGAAATGGACAAAAGTGAACAAAAATCGGATTGGAACCAACTAGAATTAAGGTCTAGTCAATTGGCTTATGCCAGTAACGATGTTGAATACTTAATTCCACTTTATGATAAATTGAGGCTGGAATTAAGGCACAACAAAATGAGGAAAGTAGCTAAGTTGGAGTTTGATACCGTCCATGCTGTTGCTCAAATGGAACTGGCAGGATTTGGGTTGGACAGACAGAGATTGGATCAATATCTAAACCAGCTAGCGGCCAAGCACCAAAAGTTGGAAACAGAGATCATTAACAAGTTAGGACCGATAAATGTCAATTCTCCTAAACAACTAAAAGAAGCTTTGTTCAAAGTCGGTATTATTTTGGATGGGACCAATAGAGAAGTCTTGAATCAACATGCGGAACTCCCCGTCGTCTTTAATATCCTAGAGTATAGAAAAATTGAGCAATTGAAATCTACATATGGAGAGAAATTGATCTCATCACTCCATCCCATAACTGGTCGGCTTCACTCAGACTATTTTCAACTAGGAACCAACACTGGCAGAATGTCGTGTCGTGGACCAAATATTCAGAGTATTGTCAATGGGGAATTGCGAAGCTGCTTTAGGCCAGAGTCAGGCTATAAACTAATTGTAGTGGACTACTCACAAATTGAATTAAGGGTTTTGGCGGGAATGGCTCAGGACTTCAAGATGATTGAAGCTCTCAATCAAGGAATTGACTTGCACAAGTTGACTGCCTCTATTGTCACACAAAAAGCAATGGATGAAGTGTCAAAAGATGAAAGAGAAATAGCTAAGACACTCAATTTCGGTTTAGTGTATGGGGCGGGGGTCGATAACCTTGCCAAACATCTTCAACAAAAGGGATTAATGGTTAATAGATCAGAAATGGAAGAATTTAAGCAAAGGTTCTTAAAAAGATTTATAGGAGTTGCCCTTTATATTAGGAGAGCTACAAAAGGAAGAAAGTACGAAATAAGAACACTTTCGGGCAGACGCAAGGAATTCCCCCCTGATAAGTTCGGCCACAGAAAATCGGCCAGTTATACGGAGAAATTAAATACTCCTATTCAGGGATCCGCAGCGGACATTGCAAAATTAGGACTTTACAAAGTCTACCAGGTTTTGAAAGGCACAAAAGGGAAATTGGTAGCCTTCATCCATGATGAAATAGTAGTTGAAATCCCAACCGAACAAGCTGAAGAATTATTACCACAAATAGAACAGGCCTTAAAAGAAGCAGGTCAGTATTATCTGCCAAATGTGGAAATCNGTTTGTCAGCCAATATATGTGATTCATGGATGGAAAAATCAGCTTAACAGTGAAAGGATTTCTCCTGTGCCCTATGTCTAACTAAGCCCTAATTGAAGGCGGTAAATACTGCCAAGTAATGCAATAGTCGTGCGATACCAGCACGAGGAGTATTCTCCTACGGCGGTCCAAACCTAGGCATCTGTAGTTTACACCTATACTTCAACTTGGCAATACTCTCCCGCTAGAGTCTAAAACCAAAGCTGCATAACCCATTCAGGCTGTTCAGGACTAGACTTCAGGTCAGTGTGGGTGGGTTTGTTTTGTCTACATTATAGGCTTAGGCTACCCTTCCAGTATTCTAATTTATGCGAGGATTGATGATGTCACCCCTCAGGATTGGGTTGGAATGCTACGGACAATATGTCATGGCTGTTCACAAAGTAGAGGACAAAGTCGAGATGACCTTCTGGCTCAACACTNGCGGTTGGAAGCGAATTGCTGCTGGACAGTATCCTATGCACAAATTTGGCAATGGCATCATTATGCTTCCACATATGATGGAAAAGAAGCCAAACTTTATTTTGATGGCAAACCAGCTGGTGTACAGAAATTAACTGGCCCTTTGAGTCGATCAGATGTGGTACTTCATATTTCCAATAGTTGTTAAGGAAGCAACTGGGTTTGAGGAATATACTCTATCATGTTACTATGAGAGAGCTTAAGCTCATTTATGATATATTGCCGAAAAATATCTTTCCGAAATTTTAACTTTCATGATAAAGCGTAGCGAGGAATGTGATGGCAAAGCCCTTTTTCTACATTGTTTTGTTTCTGATCACTACTTTCAGTGCAGTTGATAGTCGGCCAGTTATTCCACCTGAAATGGTCACAAAAGACCTCATTGGATTTTGGTCATTTGATCAAACAACCATTAAGGGTAAAGCTGTAAACGACATCTGGTCGAAGAATCATGGCACCATCAAAGGTGGTCCGAAAANTGTCAAAGGTAAATTTGGTGAAGCGTTGTCGTTTGACGGTAAAAAGGATCTGGTGGAAATCCCACATCATGCCAGTTTAGACCTCAAAGAAGAAGTCACTATTGAATTCTGGTTTCTGCTCAAAGGTCAAAGTGGTGATAATGAATACCCTAGACCAGTTAGTAAAGGACAGTCTTTAGGGGATAATTCTGGTTATGGTGTGTGGGTTAGAGACACCAGAAATCCAACAGATATTGGATTTCGCTCGGTAACCTTAGATCCAAAAGACACGCGTAAGACAGGTTTGCCTAGCTACGATAATAAAGATTGGCATCACGTGGTCTTAACTTATAATGGTAAAAAAGGAATGCTTTACCTAGATGGTGAAGTGCTCTTAGATCAACCTGTCAAAGGTGATTTGTCACAAAACGAAGAACCACTGCATATCGGTGATGCACTCAACATGCGTCATTTTAACGGGCTAATTGATGAAGTCCGGATTTACAATCGGGGTCTGACACCAGCGGAGGCGAAACAGAACTTTGAGATTAAGTCCAACAACTTATCGGTTCGAGTAGCAGGAAAAATTACCACTGTATGGGCCAGACTAAAGAGGAATTGATTCTTGAAAATAAAGATAACTCAAGCTTTTACTGAGTCTCTCATTTACCTGTTTATGACATGAACAGGTCGTCAATCTCCAATGCTCATTTTCCAGATAATAGGAGCAAAATCCCACCAGTTGAAGGTAAAGGTAAAGAGAAATAGATTTAATCAAAGTACTAAATAAGTAACAGCGAGAATTTCTTTGTTCCAATACGGCTTGTAAGGCTATTTGATTCACTGCCATTAGATTCAGCATCTGCATAAAACTAACATAGACCTTCTCCCCAGGTCAACAATGATGCCAAGATTAGTTCCCATGGACGCAACTGCTACTTGGACGTAGTCCTGCCAACAGATGAAGAGCGAGATGATAGAGATAATNTGATATTACGCTGGTGGCGGTCAGGGTAAGTTAAATTAGCCCATATCGCCTCGATATACCCGTTGAGTTAGTACCCCCACATAGTAGCTATCCTTACGGTGGTCCAACCAGCTAGAAACTAAAAGCTCTGACTGAGAGGCGGGTTGGTCATCTGCTGACTCGCCTCTTTTCATTACGTATCTGTATCTGAATTATTTGCCAACCCCAATTACTGTAAGCAAACCCACTGCTTTACCTCGGAGCTACAATCGTGATAGAATCCATCGCTGTAGCAACCACTGGCAACAACCATGAAAAATCAAGATGTTTATCTTATTTTCGGTGATTATGCTGACTTGTGTAATCTGGCGTATTCTCATTATATGTGGGTAAGTAATTCTAAATTGAATACGCCTCAAATAAAATCTTTCTGGAAACTAAATAAAGATTATTCCCAAGGACATGGAATAATATCTTTCGATGAAGGAGGACTTAGTGAATTGTTGATTTCAATAAACGAACATCATTCTGGTGATGGCATCGAATATTTGAAATGGTTAAATATTCTTGTATATGGCATCCCATTAGAAAAATTTGAAATCAAACAATTGGAATCTCTTCTTGATTCAGAGTTAGATTTTTCTGCCAGTGGAGCCTTTGTCAGATTGCAACGGGCCATTTAACAAATCTCCACACGATAAGCCACGGCGGCACACACATTACGTCGGATAGTTTTCCTGCGCAAAGGAACAGGGTCTAAGACGGCGCAGAACTACATTCCTTCCAGTGAGAACCCAAAGTTAAACAACCCATCCATGTTGGCCTGAAGTCTACCTAGATGGAAGGGTGTAATATATGACTGTGCTGATTACGATCAAGGTTACGATTTAATTCGTGTGGCTAAATATTATACAAATAACATAGCTTTTTATAGCTGTGTAATTTACTCTTTTATATCAAGAAAATTAATGGTTTAGCTGAAACTGTTTATTGAGTTGAACGGCTGCAATATTTGAAATCAATTAAATTATCTATTATTAATAAACTGTGTGTGCCAAACCGACTGGAAGCACCTAAACTTCAGGGAAAACATTACAACCATCTGGGGCNGTCCAGCGATCCAGAACATCATCTTTAGTAGAAAGACTTGCGTGCTGATTATATTCTGNCAGTATTTTTTGATCTTGATCTGCTGTTTTCAATGTGTCCAGTACAGTTTTTCCTGACCAGTCTTTCAATACTTCGGCTAGGAGCTCTTTCCGAATAGGTGCATAAGCCTGATCTCGTCCTAGATCATTCCATTCGTCTGGATCTTGATCTAAGTTAAATAGTTGGGGGTGATCGTAAGAATGGTAATGACTCAGTTTCCAAGGTCCACGTCGAATCATTCTTCCTGGTGCGTCGCCGGATAACCCTCCGAGTTCGGCCAAGATGNTATCTGGCCAGTTACCGTTATCAAAGATATCAGGCTGAAGAAACTGACACAAACTTCGACCACGCACATTCTGCATTGGAGACCCACCAGCGATTTCTACCAATGTTGGTCCGATGTCAAGCAAACTAGTAACCTGTTGGATGGTTCTGCCTTCGGCTACTTGTCCTGGTTGGGAAAAAANCAGTGGTACGCCAATTGATCCTTGGTAAAAACTTGACTTCCACCACATTCTATGATCACCTGCCATCTCACCATGATCAGAGGTATAGATGACGAGTGTATTCTGTCCAAACTTGGTTTGGGCCAGCGTTTCTAAGATATGTCCGATAAGTTCATCCATGAAGGTTACCAAACCATAGTAGGCGGCACGTGCTGTCTTTACTTCCTCATCTGTTAGTTGATCCACCTGTCGTTTGTTTCGCCAAGTTTGCATAAATGGATGTAATGTGTTCAAGTAGTTTTTGGGTAGTGACGTCGCTTCAATCTGATCGAAGTACTCCTCGAACAATCGCTTCGGCACAATAAAGGGACAATGGGGTAATACGAAACCAACAGTTAGTAGGAATGGACGATCAGGTGGAAGTCTATCCATCTCCAACAGAAATTGATTGCAGACTCGTGTGACTTCCTGATCATATCTTGTGTAAGCTGTCCGACCTGCACCAGCTACCTTGACACCAGCAGCAGTTTGTCCCGTAGTTGAAAGCGGAATGTGTTCTAGTTTTGCATGGACGTCGCCGATAATCCTTCGTTCAAAGCCATGACGTTGATCAGTACCAGAAAAATGCATGCGGCCGCAAAGTACTGTCTGATAACCGGAATTGACAAGATAATGGACAAATGTGGGGATTTCTGATGACAAACGACAACGATTGGTCCACACCCTAATGTCCGAGCTGTGTCGGCTGGTGAGGAAAGTCATACGTGAAGGCACACATAACGGGTTAGCACAGTAAGTATTTTCGAATCTAGTTCCCTTCTCCGCCAGTTGATCCAAGACTGGTGTTCTAACTACCGAGTCTCCTGCACTTCCCAACAGGCGCGGACTGTGCTGATCAGACATGATCAATAAAATGTTTGGTTGTTCGTTCATCAGAGATGTTCAGGAATGCGGATTACCGACTCCTTTAAATCCATAGGCATCACAAATGTGCCGAAATTACATTATGAATTCTCAATTGGAAATCCAAACATTCCGCTGAATGCTTTAATAATATTTCACCTTATCCACTTTAAAGCAGAGATTATAATTAGTNTTTCCAGTATTTTAAGAGTGGCCNNTCTNTTCCATAAACNGGGTCTGTTGATGGCAAATTCACTCGTTGGATGTTCNGGATGANCTNCAATNTATCATCTGGGTTGGATGTGGCTTTATCATCACAGAGATCAGGNATTTGATTAGGNGGATAAGCTCCGACGACGCATAGATCCGAACTNGCACCCAANTTTTTATGTCCCACTCCTGCNGGAATGATCACGANATCACCCGGCGAAACGGAGAATATTATACCTCTTCTGCCTCCGAATTGCACTTTGGCAGTGCCCATGCAAACACCGAGAACTTCATGCGCCATGCTATGGTAATGGTGATGGCTAAAAATGCCGTTCCTCCAGCATCCTTGCCAGCTATTTGCAGTGAATAATGACTGACATATCGATATCGGATCGTTGCTCAAAACGCTAAACGCCTTTGAGTAAACTAAAAGTGGTAATTTTTGGTTGTTGGGAATTTGGTCATCACCTGTTAATGTTTCGCATATCACATCGGAAGCATTGACAAACTTATTGAAATTGGGTTCCAACTTTAAGGCAATGCGAGCTTGATCTTTCATGTTTAATTACCTTATCAGTATGATATCTGTGTTTATTTATAAGCAACTTTCTAGTAGAGTTACAAAGGTAGTTTTTTAATCACCAATTTTGGCTACGGAGAGCATATCATACTTCCATCTACAGTTGAATTTCGAAACGTTGATTTTAACAAGAAAATGGAAGTTATTATATCTCTTGCATCGATAAAAGGGTTAGTTGTAACTATTATTTCGTAGTGAGTCATTGCTAATATTTCTTTGATAGACCTTATTTTGGTGACTAACTGGCGATTAAAAACTAACTATTTTCATGTTCATGCGAAGGCAGTTTGTCTGGCAGCCACACCACCCCGCGGGATATGCCCTTTCGGCTAACCTTATTGGCACCGACTACATTTGGTTCTGTCTGCAACGGTTGGTTATCTGCACTGGTTTTCGACCATAGTGAAGTTCTTCACTTAACCATTCCACTCTACGCCACCGAAGTCGTTTTGCAGACACCAAAGTGACTTCATCTCGACTTGGAGATTCTGGCCACCAACCCACATTAGGGGGGTAATAGATTGTGCCATCCTGAACCAAAAGGATGTCTTCAAAAATGATAGATTCGTAGTTTTCGGGGAAGGAACAAGATTGAACCGGGCTACCTCTCCAAATAGAAGTTCGATTGCAAAAGGATCCTTAAATTGCCGTTGAACGAGAATACGGATGCAATTGTCCAAAGAATCAGAACAAGTCATAGAAAGATCCTTGGGGACCCAATGGCCAGTCCAAAGGTGTGCTTCGCGCAAACACCCATCATGAAATCCTCCCAATAATGTCATAAGTGAGGCTGCATCACCCTGATTTTTGATTACGTACCAACTCATTTATCTCCACACAACGCTATGCTATGATAAACGGTCACGCGGGCACTCCGCGTGATCCATTTATTAGTATCTATCTATTTAACTCACAAGTGCCCAAGACTCTACCTCTTGTACATAAGTTTTAATCTAAATACAGGATTTTACCGCTCACTTTATATAAATAGGTGATAATTCTTCCCCCCCTACACCACCGTCTCCACATCTCTCGATATGCAATCTCAACTTGAGGCACAAATTTTACTGTCTGTGCTAAAACTCGATCTCGCAATTCTTGCCGTAGTTCTGTTAGTTCTTCTAAGTTCCTTACCCAGTTACACACTATCTCAACATATTCATCCTTGGTTTTAGCTACCCATTCACCCAAACCTAATGGCGATAAGATAACACTTGATGATCTATGTACTAGTTTTGAAGTATCTGTCAAGCCAACAACTGGTGCCCCCATGAACAAATCAACTTGATAAGCAATAACGCCTAATAGATGAATGGCATTTGCATGTTGAGGGAAATCCTTCAGTATCTGTTGACATATTTGTTCCGCTTGCTGCAACTGACCTATCTGATAAAGAGAAATAGCCTGTTGTAATTTGGCATCAACATCCACGGATGTACTTAAAGTTTTTTGGGGATTTGGTTGTCGTTTTTCTTTGTCTTCTTTTCTACCCATAGCGGGAACTTTCCCCATTTACTTTCCTTTCCAGTGTGGCAGCCATGACCATGGTTTGAGCACCTAGGCTCTGCACCTAGATTCTACGTTCCCGTGCGAGTGGCGCGGGCGAGAGCTATCATCCGTTTCAGCTGATCCGCGTAGGCCAAATCGTCGGCCAGGTTACGTCGCTCGAGGGGATCTACCTCGTAGTCATAAAGCTCTTGCAGCACTACGGGGCCAGTCGTCTCTCCGTCACGAAATTTCTTCTGCTCCCACTCCACATAACGGTAGCGTTGGTCGCGATAGGCGTAACCCATCACGTTCTTCTTGTCGTACCGGCGGGGATACTGACTGATGGCAACGGGCTTGACCGAGCTGGCGGGGTCGCCCATGAGGGGCACGAGACTGGTGCCTTCCAGTTCGGGACGAAGCTCGATTCCAGCCAGATCGCAGAGGGTCGGGTAGATGTCCACAAATTCGGTGGGTGCGGCGGTAGAAGCGCCTTCGGGACAGGTGCCAGGCGCGGCCAGAATCAGTGGCGAGCGGGTAGCTTGTTCGTAGTTGGTATGTTTGCAGAACATGCCGTGATCGCCCAAATGCCAGCCGTGATCGCCCCAGAGGCAGACGATGGTGTTGTCGGTCTCGCCGAGATGGTCAAGATGGTCAAGCAGGCGGCCGACCTGTGCATCGGCGAAGCTAACCGAGGCGTAGTAGCCATGGATCAGCCGACGTTGGAAGTCGACTGGGATGGGGCCCCTCTTCGGCGCATCGGAGTAGCTGCGCAACTCCCCCGAGTTTTGCCGGACGAAAAAGGGCGTGCCTTCGGGGCGCTGCTGCACGGGGTT
>PBXZ01000080.1:0-13346 GCA_002729415.1 Candidatus Poribacteria bacterium
TTGGAAGAGGACAGAAATTGGCGGTGGATGCCAACGGTAGGTTTGACTTGGAAACCGCCAAAACCTATGCCAAGATATTATCAGGATTTGATTTAATGTGGTATGAAGAAGCCGGAGACCCTCTTGATTTTGAATTACAGAGGGAACTATGTCAATACTATGATGGTGCTATGGCGACAGGGGAGAATTTGTTCTCACTTCAGGACGCGCGAAATCTGATTCGATATGCTGGGCTCAGACCGGAAAAGGATTTTCTGCAGTTTGATTGCGCCTTGAGTTATGGGTTAGTAGAGTATCTGAGGATTTTAGAGATGTTGAAAGCTCATCATTGGTCGTTGCAACGCTTAATACCGCACGGAGGACATCAGCTATCTTCACATATTTGCGCAGGATTAGGTCTTGGTGGAAACGAAGCTTACCCGGAAGTTTTTACGCCGTTCGGTAATTTTCCTGATAATTATGTTGTGGAAGATGGGTATATTCAATTAACAGAAACACCTGGAATTGGATTTGAAAACATATCTGAACTTTATCAATTAATGCGAGGTTTAACCTGACTAAAATGAAAATTGAGAGCGATCAAGTAAATTTTCAAAAATAATTCGGTTGTTTCCACTGTCAAAGTTCTTATATTTCGATGACACAATCTATGAAATAGGGAAGGAGTATCTTAAATGCGTATTGCCTTCGGTTGCATTGGACATGAAACAAACACGTTTTCACCTGTGAGTACTTCGATTAACAGTTTTAAAAAAGGATCCTATTATGTTGGTGAAGAAATAATTTCAGCCTTTAGTCATACCAGCACTATTACTGGCGGATTCATTGGAAATGCCAAAAAACTGGGAATGGAACTTGTCCCGCTTTTGTGGACTTTTGCCACACCGTCTGGCATAGTCGATCAAAATGCTTATCAGGTACTTAAAGATGAATTTCTTAATCTACTGCATGATGCGAGAGAGATTGATGGGGTTTTTTTGGATTTGCATGGAGCAATGGTGACTGAACAGATCGAAGATGCCGAAGGAGATCTGATCCTNGCAGTGCGTGAAGTTGTTGGATCACTACCGATTGTGACAACNTTGGATCTTCATGCCAATATAACACCTGAGATGGCAGGGNATTCTGAAGTGATTATTGGTTTCGATACCTATCCGCATGTTGACTGTTATGATCGTGGTCTTGAAGCGGCAGAAGTGATGTCAGCTATTGTCCGAGGNAAAATTCAGCCCAAGATGGCCTACCGNCAACTCCCATTTTTGACTTCTCCACCGGCNCAATGTACNATGAAACCGTTGATGAGCGAGGTATTAGACCGACTTTACATACTCGAAGCCCAGTCTGAGGTGGTGACAGCCACATTGTCAATGGGGTTCCCATTTGCTGATATTCGTCATGCTGGAGTTTCTGTTTTGGTGACAACAAACGGAGATCAACAGTTGGCTGAGCAACATGTTGATGAATTTGCCAGCTATATCTGGAAAATACGTCGAGCCTTCAATTTAAATCTGGTTTCCGTTGAACAAGCAATNGAACAGGCAAANAANACGAAAGAGAAACCCATTATCTTGGCNGAAGGNTCNGATAATCCGGGTGGTGGTGGGCCGTGNGATGGAACAATAATTCTGAATACATTGATCAAAAACCAAGTGGAAGGAGCTGTTGTCGCTGTAATTGCCGACCCAGAGTCCGTCGATCTCTCTATTCAGGCGGGTGTTGGAAAAAACGTTGATCTCAAAGTTGGAGGTAAAACAGATTCCTTGCACGGTAATCCTGTTTCCTTGACTGGTTATGTCAAAACAATTTCGGATGGTAACTTTGTACATAAAGGACCCATGGGGCAGGGTAGGGTCGGTCGAATGGGGAGAACAGTTGTCATTAAGGTTGATGGTATTGAGATTATTCTGACGGAGAAACGAATTCAGCCCTATGATGCGGAAGTTCTTCGTAGTGTAGGAATTGAACCTACTGATAGAAAACTGGTCGCTCTGAAATCCGCAGTTCATTTTCGTGCTGACTATACGCCTCTGGCACATAAGATCTTAGAAGTGGATACACCTGGTGTCCACAGTCCAGATTTGTTCAGCTATGATTACCGTAAGATCAAACGACCGATTTTTCCTTTAGATCCAGATACCACTTGGAATGCCTAGTTTCCTCCCTGTTATACAAAGGTAGGCACGTAATCCAAATTTACTCCTGTTGCAGGCGGATAAACTCGCTCGGGAGATCTACTTCCTTTGCTAAAGGAATTCTAACTTTTTTTTGTTTTCGAGAAGAGAGATAAACTGCATTAATTACTTCAATAGCAGTTCGGCCGTCCCAACCACTTGTATGAGGTTTAAGTTGGTTTAAGACACAGTCGCAAAAGTGCGACAGCTCCATCAAATACTGTGCATTGCTACGAAGTTCATCATCCAAGTTGCCTTGATTGTATGGAGTAACATCCGTGGTTGTCTTTCCATCTCGAAATAGGGTCATCTGGAATGGCTCAGTAGAGGTGAAACTCCAAGTGGATTTAAACTCAATTTGCAATGTTCCTTCAGTGCCCATTATTTCGTAAAGTTCTACTATTGGTTTATGAGAAATGCGAGTCATATGATGTAAGCTGACAGCACCACCATGATGTCGAAACATCGCTACTGCTCTATCTTCAACTTCGCGCTTTTTCATTATGATGTCGATTTCTCCGCTAACTGTTTCAATTTCTCCCAACCACCACCGACATAGATCAATTGCGTGGCTACCATGATCCTGATAGATACCTCCCCAAGTAGGCAACGAATCTCGCCAGCCACCTGGATGAGACAGAAAACTCCAATCAACTCGGACTTGAAACACACGACCAAGATCTCCTTTTTCAATCATTTTTTTTGCCTGAAGGAAGCATTTATTGAAGCGTTTCATGAAAGCAACCATCAAGATAACACCGTTGTGCTCGCAAGCTTGAATCATCTCGTCACATTCCGCTACCGTACGTGCCATGGGCTTTTCACACAGAACATGTTTTCCTGATTCTGCGATAGCGATCACATCGTCTAAATGGGAGTAAACGGGTGTGCCGACAATGACAGCGTCAATGTTAGCNTCATCTAACATCTGATCTCTATCAGTATAAATCTCGTTTGCTTGGTACATATTTTGTGCCCAGCGTGCGTGTTCTTCCTCAATATCTGAAGCAGCCACAAATTTTCCATTTTCCAGATATTTAAAAATTGGGCCGTACATGCAGCGTGTTGTTGATCCGCAACCCACAATTCCAAGTTTGACTTTATTCATCGATTACATGCTCAGTTTATGGAGACTTCCAAGGTCAAAGGAAGTTTCCATTTTCACTTAACTCCAGACATAAATTTTGTCATCATTTTCTGAATAACCTATAAAAACGGCTAGAACAATTCGTGGCACATCTCCTTCTACAGCAGGAACCTCATGGAGACAGCGTGTATTGAAAAAGTAGAGGTCACCTGGTTCTAGATCGATTTGACAGCGCTCAATCTGATTTTTGGTAGCATAATCATGGAAAGTGTCGTTGGTGATATGAGGTTGGATTTCCGGTGTCCAGAGGCACTGGTGCAAAATAGCTTGCGTAGAGTTTCCCGTCCCATCCGCATTTTGCATGCAAAGGATACCTGCGAATTGATGCTTAAACCTGTGAACAGCGTAGTTAGTTCGTTTTTCACGTAGTGTTACGTGATCAATGTGAGGTTTGTAAGCGTGGTTAGCATAATGAATTCGGAAAATTGCGGGGCCATAAAGTTGACCATCCGGTTCACTCGCAACTTCTACTTGTTTCTCAACTGACAAATCAGACAAAGTTCTATAAATAACATCAATGGGGTTAGAAAATCCTTCAAATAGAAAATTGAATAAGAAACGGGTTGCAGCTGCATGTTGGAAAAACAGCTTTTTATTATTGCCACGATTGCCAAGGCTGGTGCCTATATCAATTCGCGTACGCCGATCTAGCTGGTTTTCGTTATTATTGCCATATGGGCGCATCAATCCCATGTTAGTCAAGCGATCGATGAGATCCGGAAATTGATCTGGGTTATAAATTTGACGGAAGATAATAGCGGGAACTTCCGCTTGTGATAGCGCTCGCAGTGGATCGCTGAAATTATCAAGTATAGTTTCAAGGTTAGGTTCAATCGGTTGCCAGTTTGTCGAGGTTGCCATGTGGTTTTTCATTAGTAATTTTCAGCGCCGTCTGTGTCTAAGATAAGCTAGGGTTTAACAGCTGTAATCAGTGAATAGTAACCGAAGGTGGATCTGGTTTGAAAGTCGACAAAACCAGTTTCAGTCAGTAATTTTTGAAGTTCCATGGCAGTATACTGCTTCCCTCTTTCATGTAACAACATGGCAACCGAATAGCACGCGACCACCAATGGGCCGTCTTTGAATTCGTTTAAAAGCATTTCGTGTAAGCAGATCCTCCCACCGGGGTTCAGCGTTTTTAAAGCTTGACGTGCAAGATACTGACAAGATTTCCAATCCCAGTCGTGAAAAATGTTTCCAAAGAGCACCCCATCNTANTTNCTNGGCCATGGATCTGAGAACATATCGGCAGCTACGGTTGTTACGCTATTTNCCAATTTATNTTTGCCAATATTTCTTTGGGAAATCTGGCAGACTCTTTCAAAATCCATGATTGTACACTGTATTTTTGGATGACGGTTGGCAATGCCCAGGCAAAGTGATCCTGANCCACCTCCAACATCAAGAAGTNTATCCATGGAGNCAAAAACCTCCTGATCAGCTAAACCTCTAGCTGCAGGNAGNGTGATAGTGTGCATACGATTGATGAAATTNTCAACTTGTTTGTCCGTCAAATCTCTCATTTTTACGGCAATGGGCTGGATTGGTTGATCATCGGAACGGAAAACTNGACGAAGTTGCTCAACCGATGGATCGTCTNCCTGCATTAGTTCATGGTAGTAAAAAGGGCTNGTTGGTAGTAGNTAGGTTCGAGCAAGGTCCGTTAATCCATACTGCNCATCATTGTATCTTGCGAGAAAACCGAGTGCGGTGACAACAATAGTCATTGCTTCTGCTGCACGGGGAGTTAACTGTAGNTCTTCAGCGATTTCTTCNATGGTTTTCGGGCCTTTTTCTAGACGTTCAAAAAGTTNCATCTCTTTAGCAACAGNTAATGTCGGCAAAGCATGACGAGTNGCNCTTAATTCATACANTTTTCGGTCGTCGACCGCCGGAATTGGTAATGTGGTTGGACTAACTGCCATTAGCTATTTCTCGATTCATAGATTACTTGTTTGTTTTTGTTNTGGATNTTATACCGAGTTCCAAGCATAGCAAGGTGCTTTTAATCTGTCAAGATTTACAGNGTTTCATAAGNTTATCCTTCNTTGGTTCTGTTGGGGGATTTCNGTATAATGCGANTCTGNCTATAAACTCTGTATGAAGAANCCTTAAATGCATCAGTGAACATGGATNATTGACTATGTCACCGCCGCATGTTGAATTTNCGGATAAAATTATGTAGAAGCCCAGCGAGTTCTGAATTCNTTTGGNAACTAANTTTTAGATTGGATGAAGTGTTTATTGCTTGAAGGNTAAAACAAA
The DNA here is from genome assembly GCA_002729415.1 of Candidatus Poribacteria bacterium. GTDB lineage: Bacteria > Poribacteria > WGA-4E > WGA-4E > UBA9662 > UBA9662. The sequence continues at coordinate 5,584 of PBXZ01000080.1, forward strand.
AAAAACTGAAAANAGTTAGATTGTTTCTATCACTTCGAATTATNCNCAANATAGTTTTTTNGAAGCATANTTATGTGTCANCGAGGTTATTTGNGGTAAGCCTAATTCGATTCAAATCTTGGTTGGTAAATCTGANAGTGTNTCCTTTGTTCTATATGCAGTCGTTGTCTAGGTTGATTAATGTTGAATTTCTCTTTACCTCATTATTTTAGATTGTTTGAGTATNGACAAGTTGGACTGNTGAGCTTGAACTGTTTGACATTCCATNTAAGTATGATATATAGGTGTTTCGAGCTAATTAATCTTTTTCTCATTTTAATGGNATTAAACTGTGCAGAAAACAAAAACTGATAAGATAAAATGCTTAATATTGGATATTGATCGGCATATTTGGTTGATTTCTNTTATTGGCATACTCGTCTTGGNTGCTAAATGCTTCATTGTTTATCCTGTTCAGCATGTTGGAGAATCTGATGCTTCGGGGTACGCGGAGATGGCAGATAGCTTAAGNCACGGGAGATGGTTATCAGTAGAATATATCAGTTTCTTTTTTATCAAGTATGCTGGAATTCCTCGTCCTGAAGATCATTGGCCGCCTCTCTATTCCTTCTTGATTNCNCCATTATATTTTCTTTTTGGTAAGAATGCCTTTGTCTCNAAATTACCGTCGTTANTTATTTCCAGTTTGTGTTTNCCGATAGCGNCATATTCTCTTACTAAATGTTTTAGTAGAAACAAATGGGCATCAATGGGATCAGCATTGACGGTTATGTTNTATCCCAGTATGTTTATNTGGTCTCTTTATTGTTTATCGGACATTACCTATGCGTTCGTTCTGTGCTTAGCTGTTTTGTTTGCTGTAAANGGNCTCGATAGNACACCGTATTTTTATCTCATGGGCTTTTTTTTAGGTANAGGATATTATGGNAAAGGTGTTACTTTGGTACTGATTCCAGCGTTCCCACTGTTTTTCCTGATTGTCCGAAAGAATCTGAAAGCTTTTTGGATAGACAAAAGATTTGTGTTTGGGATTTTACTTGCTATATTTATTATTTCGTTGTGGTGGGTAAGGAATTTGATCCTCTANGGTGATCCATTGCACTCCACGCAGAATTTTTGGTCGGGTTATATCGGTTATGGAAAGGGAAGTTCGTANCACGTCTACTGGGATGAAGAGCTTAAACCATCGTTCTGGACTACTAAGTTACCANTTGGAATTTCGCACGTCGTTAAAAAAACGAAGGNACACNTGGACACAAACTTGGAGTGGNTTTTTCTNGTTATGTATCCTAATCCCGGTNCGGATCCACCGATCAACCTGAAATACTTTTTAACGCTACAGCCGATTCGNATTTGTCTCAAGGATTTTCCCAATTATCCTTNNGGTATTCCTATTGGGTTCTTGGGAATACCNGCGCTGATNGGCTTGTTTTTTTTGCGANGGAATCGAAAGATTTACATCGTTCCTTTGGTAGTTGGTGCTCTTGTCCTTTTCCTTTCCGTATTCTGGGCTCCTATTGATCGNCTCGTGTTGCCGACAGTGCCGTTAGTTGCATCACTNGGCTGGGCTAGTTATTCAGNTTTCTTAGGAAAATTTAGTCGCTGGAACCCAGACGAGAAAGGCTCGGTTAAAGCTGTTGTCTTGGCTTTTTTTNCTGTGTTGATGTTNGTTTATAACGTCAATGCTAATATACGATTATGGCAACAGAGCATACGAGAAGGAAAATATCCGTATGTAGATAGCCAGAGGAAAAAAAACCGGATTNTCGGTGCTCACTGGATACGGGATAATACACCGCCGGAGGCAATTATCATGGACGCTGAACCGTGGGATCTCCACTTTTACTCTGATCGGAAAACGGTCCATATACCTTANGATTCTGTAGAACGNATTTTGCTCGTTATGCAAACTTATGGTGTGACACATATTACNTATAATGGTCAAGAAAGCTTGAAACCACTATACGATAATCAGATTGAAGGATTTGAATTGATCAATGAAAAAGGCCTAAGGGTGTATCGGGTACATTATGATCTTTTGACTGACTCACACAACCCATAAATAGCAAATTAGNAGGCAGATCTTTTTAAGTAATCAATTNAGANTCGGAAGGGNCCATTTATTTTATTCAAGATCATTATCCAAGTTGGCCTGTTGACCTAACCGTTCGAGCAGTTTGCAATATGCTAGTTGNCCACGCCGGAAACTGCGGAGACGAAAAAATTCGTCTGGTGCATGTNGCTTCTCATCTTCAAGTCCGAAGGCGAAGGTGACNGTATAAACACCAAGCGTATCCAAAAAAATGTTGCAAATTGGAAGCGTTCCTCCTAAGCGAGTATAGTAAGGAGGTTTGCCGTACAAAGCTTCGAGAGTTTCGTACGCGATTTGGTTTCCTGGGTGATCTTGAGGGATAGTATAGGCGGAAGCAACTGAGGATTCTGAGNGGACGGTCGCTTTTACGCCTATTGGTGTATGTGCTTCAACGTGGTTGATAATTCGTTTAGTAATATCATGAGGATCTTGGTTTGGAACAAGTCGGCAGGTAATCTTGGCATGTGCCTCCTTGGGAATAACTGTTTTGACACCTTCTTCCTGAAAAAANCCGCCCCAGATACCGTTAACTTCGAGTGTGGGACGAACCCAGGCACGTTCCCAAGTGGTATAGCCAGGTTCACCAAAAAGTTCAGTTACACCNAGTTTCGCTGTATAGTCAGAATTATCATAAGGAATAACCTTCATTTGGTTCCGTTCAGTTTCATTTAATGATGCAACGTCATCGTAAAAACCTTCTACTGCAATCTGTCCTGATGGATNGCGTAGAGAGTTCAAGATAGATGCTAGAGCGTGGATTGGATTCTGAATTGTTCCTCCNTAAATCCCAGAATGTAAATCGGTTTCAGGACCGAAGACATCGATTTGTAGGGCACAAAGTCCCTTGAAGCCAATAAGTAGTCCGGGTTGGTCCTCTCCCCATTGAACACCGTCTGCACTAANGACAAGATCGCAGGCAAATTTCTGGCTATGTTTTTGCATGAATTCCATCAAATGTGGACTTCCGATTTCCTCCTCTCCTTCAAAAAAGAATTTTAAATTAACTGGGAGGNTTTCTCCCTTTNCTAGCATNGCTTCTACAGCNATAATTGGAATCAACATGTTACCTTTATCATCTGAAGCACCNCGTGCGTAGACTTTATCATGGCGAACAACCGGTGCAAAAGGAGGATTTGTCCAAAGTTCCACTGGGTCAACTGGTTGAACATCATAGTGCCCATAAATCAGAATAGTTGGCTTTCCAGGTGCGTGAAGCCATTCACCATATACTACTGGTGCGCCACCNGTNGTGAGACAGTAGNCATCTACTATCCCGGCAGCTTTCATGCGTTTGACTACCCAGTTAGCAGTTTGATGAATATCAGCTGCATGTTCCGACAAAGCGGAAACACTTGGAATCCGGAGGAAATCTAATANTTCGTTGACAAACCGTGATTGATGNGTCTGCAAATATTTTTCATATTTGATCATTATGATTTTCCTNTGTCCATCGATNTCAAGTGATAACTAATTATTTCTTTGAGATATCTCNCTTGATTTTGAGTGTAACTTGANTAAGCTGGTTATCACAAAGTACGTATTAATTNCATTTACAGAACCAAAGCATTATGCCCCNNTCCTGTNTGTCTGCGTAACAGACAGTCAGACATAGTTCATTCGTTGAATCCGTGAGACCATANNTGCTGCTGATAATTTCCTNACAGNNATTGAGCTTAATCGGTTTCTTCATCGNTTTCCTTTTGTGCTTTCTCTCGGATCAATTTTACAATTTGTTCTGCCAACTGTTCAGGGACTATCTCAGAATAGATGAATCTACTACCAACACAAGCTAGTGCACCAAAAACACATGAAGTTGGCATTAAATATTTAACTGAAAAATCTGGCCAAAAATATAATACAGGAAACCAACCGATGAGTATAGCCAGCGTATTTAGAGAAATTGTTCTGGTTAAAAAATTACGTGTTTTAACTCCATACATTATTTGATAGTACGAGATATTTATAAAAACAAAAAGAATCATTAAAACAATAGATGGTCCAATACAAACACAATAGGCTTTTAAATTCATCCTTTCTTCACCATTGTGGGAGTAATTGAAGGCGGAATTTGCCGCACACGATTAATCAAAGATGCTCCCATGCCGCCAAAATTTATCTCGATTTTATCTTCTGATTGAAAACTTGGTCGATTGGGAAAGGAGAGCTTCATCGTTCCAAAGAAATGGAGGTGGACGTCGCCAGGAACACGAAATTGTGGATACTTGAAATGATGATCTTCCAGATTTGATAGACTGTGACTCATATGGTTTTCGCCAGTAAGAAGTTGGCCTGAATGGTAAATTTCTTCATCTCCACGTGTAATACGGCAGTGTCCTTGGATATTCTGAAACTTCTCATCAGTTACCAATTCTGGGCCAACGGCACAATTTCGCATCTTGGAGGGAGCTAGCCAAAGGTAGTTAACTTTCTCCATCTGATGATCCGCCCATTCGTTGCCAATTGTAAAACCAATTCGACAAGGGATTCCATCGTCATCGATGATATAGCAACCAACAATTTCGGGTTCTTCTCCACCATCATCTGTGAAATCGGGAATGTCCAGAAAGTCGTTATGTCCACGTAAGATGGCTCCATTACCTTTGTAGAACCATTCAGGTTGTACTCCTCGACTACCAAGGGATGGTTTTCCTTCTTGTAACCCCATCTCAAATATTCTTTGTGAGTCGGTCTTTTGCTCCTCGGTTTTCTCGGTAACATCTGTGTGCATCTGTGCCCGTTGTTCCATGCTTCCCAGATGTGTCAAGCCTGTTCCTGATATTAAGCAACTTCCGACACTTGGATGGTCAAGAACAGGAAGAATCCAACCATTTGGATCACCGGAATAGGATGCTAAAAGTTGGTTATAGGAGATGGTATCTGCGTCGCCGAGTGAGAGGCCTTCAAGGTAGGCAGTGATTGTTTTACCATTTCTGTTGGCTTCGAGGAAAAGGTAATAAGTGTGAGTCCATGCAGTATTGATGTTTGTTAAGTCAACTACCTCATTTNNGTTAATAAGTCCAACTCTTCTCCCTTTTTTAGGTAACTCAAATTGAATAAGGTTCATATTGTAATTTTCCTTTTTGAATCTATTGGTGAGAATCAAGACACGTCAATAACTAACTACGGAATCTGTGGATTAGCGCTGTCATCAGGTAACCATATCCTGCTTCCCTCTTTGAATTTCGGTTAACAGGCTTTGCGTCGCTTGTTTTGGATTGGGNCTGGCACAAACAGCTGAGATGACTGCGATACCGTGTGCTCCCCTTTTGATAACTTCATATGTAGTTTCTTTTGTAATGCCCCCAATGGCAATAACAGGACAGCTTGCTATTTGACAGATATGTTTAAGTGTGTCTAAGCCCTTTGCCTTTTCCGCATCGACTTTTGAATTTGTGTGGAATACTGGACCAAACCCAATGTAATCAGCTCCGGAAGCAATAGCATCCATTATCTTATCCTCAGTACGTGCAGATGCTCCAATAATCATATCTGATGGAAGGATCTTTTTNGCTAGTGAGATCGGCATATCATCCTGTCCAAAATGGACTCCGTCTACTTCCATTGCTATGGCAACGCCTGCATGATCATTGACAATCAGGGGAACACTGTTTATTGTACAGACAGATTTTACCAGTTCAAGCATCTCAATATGTTGGCGGGTGGATCCGTTTTTCTGACGAAACTGAATGGTGTCTGCTCCTCCAGCAATGGCCATCTCAGTCAGCTGATTATGAGTGAATTTCGATTGTATTGTGATATCGGTAATGATATGTAAGATTCCAATATTTTTCATGTTAGTCTTTATCCATGATATGATAGCAAATCGTGGTGAAGTGGTAGCTACAATTTGCAAGTATTTGCAAGTCAAGGGAATTCTATAGTGAAATCACCCAAATCACAAATTGAAGGTCTATTGGGGGAGAAGCATCAAATTTTTTTATGTTTTTTCCTATATCTTTGTCTTGGTTTCAACCCACTTCAAGCTGGAAAACCCAGATTTGTGGATATCACGGCAGATGTAGGTATTGATTTTAAACACGCAGGAGGAATTGACAAGCGCGTCATACCTGCCGTTGTTGGGTCGGGAGCGGCTTTTGCTGATTACGATAATGATGGCGATTTAGATTTGTATATCGTTAATAGTAGCACGAAACATGATACAGGCACAGGAAATCCTCGTAATGCTCTTTACCAGAACAATGGAAATTCCACTTTTACTGATGTTACGAATGAAGCGGGTGTTGGTAANCCTGTTTGGGGAATGGGAGCAGCTTTTGCCGATTATGATAATGATGGCGATCTTGATCTCTACGTAGCGAATTACAAGGCAAACGCTTTTTTCAGAAACGAGGGTAGTGGCAGTTTCATAAAGTTCTCATCTAAGGCTGGGAGCATCGGGCATGTAGGGTTTGGATCTGCGGTTGCTTGGGGTGATTATGATAATGATGGGTACCTTGATCTTTATGTCGCAAATTATTTGGATTATGGTAAGTTGCCAAGAGGAGATGAAGTCTTCTTTCCATATGATTGGTATGGTCAATCAAACGTTTTATTATTGAACAAAGGAGATGGAGGATTTATCGATGTTACAGAATCAGCTCGGGTAGGTGGAGGATTTCATCTGACCCTCGGAGCGTCTTTTGCAGATTATGACAGTGATGGAGATCTTGACATTTATCTGGCCAATGATACCAATCAGAATATTCTTTACCGAAACAATTCAGATGGGACCTTTACAAACACGAATGGTACTGACGAGAGAAGCCATACAGGTGATACACGTGGAGGAATGGGGATTACATGGGGCGATTACGATAATGACGGAGACCTTGATCTTTTCGTGACAAATTGGTTGGATGAGAATAACGTGCTTTATCGGAACAACTCAGATGGAACTTTTACTGACGTTTCAGCTCAAAGTGGCATCTTTGAATCTGGATTGGGAAAGACTTGTTGGGGAACCGAATTTTTTGATTACGACAATGATGGNGATTTNGATTTGTTTATTGTTTGTGGTCACATTGATCCGGCTACTTGGGAATCTCCTAGCCAGTCAGATATTTTCCTGGAGAACAATGGAAATGGAACATTTACCGATATTTCTGAGTCGGTTGGAATCCGTAGCGTTCCAAATGGGACTGGTCGTGGGCTAGCTGTTGGTGATTATGATAATGATGGAGATCTTGATCTTTTAGTGGTTAATTGTGGTGANGGAGNTGTTNTGTTCCNNAANGATGGAGGTAACCANAACAATTGGCTCAAGATACTGNNAATNGGNANAACAAGTAACCGGAACGGAATAGGAGCACGTATAGAATTGACTGCTGGAAACTCAAGACAAATTCGAGAAGTGATTAGTGGGTCGAGCTACCTTTCACAGAGCAGTTTGGAAATTGAGTTTGGTCTTGGAAAAGCCAGTGTCGTCGACCAAATCCGAATACTTTGGCCTAGTGGTTCCAAGCAAACTCTGACTGATATTAATGTTAATCAAAAGCTGGTTGTCACTGAACCCGATAATTGATCGAACCCGTTTTTGAGAATATCTTATGATTTTATTGACAAGCGGGCGGATTTACTTTATGCTTTGCTAAATTCTTTCAATTAGTGAAGTGACAAGATGAAACAAGGAAGATTGCTGTTTTTTAGATTGCCATCTCTTATTATTTTCGGT
>PBXZ01000081.1:0-34746 GCA_002729415.1 Candidatus Poribacteria bacterium
TGAGGCAATTTCAGGGATTTGTGAAGTTTCTTCTGGTTCAGCGACGGATGATTCTTTCCCGTCCTGCTCTAAGTCTGTTGGGAGACTACTTTGCGATTCTGACTGTAATAAAACTGATTCTTTGGGTTTTGATATTTCATCATCGTCTTTAACCAAAACAAATAGGTCATTTTCTTTTGTGCTTTGGCTTTCTTCTCCAATCGAAGAAGAGGCAATTTCAGGGATTTGTGAAGTTTCTTCTGGTTCAGCGACAGATGATTCTTTCCCGTCCTGCTCTAAGCCTGTTGGGAGACTACTTTGCAACTCAACTGAAAAAGTAGTCAATTCTGCAGGCTTGGGAAAAGCGAAATCAGNTTCGTCTGTTTGTAACAGATCAATTACAATNCGTTCCGGTTGAGCTAGTGTGAAAATCTTTGGTTNCACTGAAGCATAANACAGAAGAGCNAGTTTCAACTGGTTACTNGGTAATTCTACAAGTTTGATATCCTTTACCAAAATCGAGTTGGAAACTTCAACCGCNCTTTTTTGCTTGACATTCGAATGAATTATNGTATTAGAAATGTGCAGNGNGNCGTAATNGGGACCGACGTCTTCCTTGTAGGCAACCTTCCCGTTGAATTTGAGTACAACACGTGTTTTTCGGTCTTTATGATGATAATGAGACCTTATATTTACAAGCTGAGGAAGGGCAGAATCTGACTCAGATTTAAGTAATTCATTTTTCTCTTTTTCAAACTCGGAGGACGGAGCCGACAGTGCATCCTCCAATTCTTTTGGTTTTGAAGGAATGGAATCAGTTTCTTTAGTCTGCTTTAGATCAATGATAATGCGATTGGGCTCGGACAGCCTGAAAACTTCCGATTCTACTGGTGGGCGGAACAAAAAGGTAAGTTGAAGCTTATTTTCAGTTAGTTCTTTGAGTTCTATTTTCTTGGCTAAAATCGGGTCAGAAGCAACAACAGCAATCTTGGATTTCACCTCTGGAACAGCTACTACGTCTAGCATATGCAAGGTAATACGATCAGAATTGACATTTTCCTTGTAATCAACCTTTTGATTGAATTCAAGTACAATGCGAGTTTTTTGATCTCCATAATGGTAATGAGACCGTATGTCAATAAGTTGGCCTAACTCCGCTAGGGCTGAAACGTATCCTGCTAATGTNAAAAAAATCACAAGGGCACATACATGAACAATAAAGCAGCATTGCGTCCTTATCTTCGTCATCCACATCTCCCGAAATTTATATCTCTAAACACCACGTTAATTTGACGTAATTAGAAAATCAAAGTTTATGGGATTTTCATGACTTTCTTCTTGAAACTATTGTTGCATTTTGCTAGAATTTCGATGAAGGGTTTCAGACATCGCTGACTTTTGAAAACGCATTCTATATTTCATTATCCCATTTGCTTTTTTTATCTTGCTTGTGGCTCCGTTGATTCATAACATGACGGGGAAGCTAATTTGTGTGTTGCCAGGTTGTCTCAGAGAAAGCATAGAATTCTATGGATCTGGTTATGGGCAAATCTATAAATGACTCAGGTTTTAAAGATTTAGATTGAATTTAATGCATATTTAGTCCCCAAACCTGGCCTTTGACAGGTTTGCTGTAGTAGAGCATTTAATTGCTCCTCTTGAATTTCCACGTAACAGAAAGGGGGAAGGAGTCGTTTATGCTTGTAAAGCATCATGTATGTTATGATGAAATTGTTAAGTTAGGATTGGATCGGTTTTAAATTTTGCTGAAATTGAAATTTCGTTTTATAGGTGTTTTGGATTTAGTGCTAAGGCAAAATGTAGGTGTTTAGTGGCTGAATTGGAAACCTGAGCTTTACGATATAAAAGATTGGAATAGAAATGCTTTTCAAAATTATTAGTCACAGAAAGTTTAGGGCTCTTCAGGAAGAGCAGAGAAAATTAAAAGATCAGTGTATTGGACTGGAAGCGGAAATCAGGAAATACCAGCAACAAGAAGATAATCTTGACCAAGAGTTACAGAAAAAGGATGAGTTATTAGAAGAGCAATCAATTAGCCTCAAGCAAATGGGACAGGACTTTCAGACTCTTGAGGAAGAATACCGTATAGTTCAAGAGGAAAGTGAGGCCAACAGAGCGGAGAGAATTGAACTCACGATCAAAGATCTTGGAATGAGCCATGAGCAAATTGAAAAGCTCTGGAGCGATAGAACCCAGTTGATCGACATGTATATTGATAAACTATACTCACTAGCCAAGCATTTTGCTAGGACAAGTAAAGGGTTACAAAAGAATCGTGGCCTCTTCTTAGTTCTTGCTGATTATCGGAATATGGAAGGTTCCAATTTTTCTGAATTCCATTATGGACAAGAGGAGCATCTCAAACAAGATCTATACAAGGGAATTGACCATCTCCCGCATCTATTCTCGACAAAAATTAATGAAGTTTTGGCTTATATGGGAGAGAAGACGATCATCAAGGACAAATCTGGGAAAATCACCGGTCATGAAGAACGAGACGGATCGCTATTAGTCAATTTACAAGGAGTTGCGTTTCGGTCGTGTATGATGGTTGAAGGTGTACGGACTTTTCGTGTGTATGATAAGGTTGATCAACTACAGAAAGGTAGTTCCCGTCATAATGCCGCGATTTATGCGTCCTCGCTTGCTGAAGTAATGGCGTCTATGGTTGTGAGTGAGGAGAATAGTGAAGTCACGCTTTTCATTGATGGGAAATTTATTAAGCGATACGACCCTCATCACGATATTGAAATTACTCAAGAACAGGAATTGGAAGCGGAAATTGAGGAAGGCAAAATAGAAGCTATAGAAGGTGAGATAGCCTTGCAGGATGACGAAGCCGAAGTAACTGAAGANNTAATCANCGAAGAAGACATTGACATTATTGAGGAAGTTNATNATGAAGNTGATGAGGTTNCCATAGAACTTAANGAAGATGAGTNAGAGCACGACGAAAATNGCANGTCGCGATTGGAAGACAAAGCTGCTGTNGCACAACCTCAAGCCTGANTTTCTGAACATACCTGTTCAATTTCGTCAATTGTTTTCGGTATTCCTTCGGTCAAGACTTCATTCCCCAATTCAGTCACTAAAACGTTGTCCTCGATTCGTACACCGATTCCCAAATATCTGGGATCTATGTTTTTGCTGTCAGCACCTACATATAAGCCTGGTTCAACTGTCATAACCATCCCAGGCTCNAAAGNNCGGTATNCATCTCCATCTGCNGTTCTGCTTACATCATGNACATCTAATCCTAGCATATGTCCCACGTTATGCATGTAAAACTGTTGGTATTTTTTATCTTTGATTAGTTCGTCTGTGTCTCCTTTTAGTAATCCGAGTTTGATCATTCCTTCTGTTAGTCGTCTAATCGCCCTTTTGTTAACTTTATCGATTGTTACCCCAGGCTTTATCATACTGATCAGTTCTACCTGTGTTTCAAGGACAGTTTGGTANATTTGGCGTTGTACATCGGTGAATTTACCATTNGCGGGAAATGTGCGCGTGACATCNCCATTATAATATTTATATTCACAACCAGAATCAATTAGTACAAGATCGTTGTTTTTAATCTGTTGGTTATTGTCAACATAGTGTAGAATTGTTGCATTCTGACCNCTAGCTAGGATTGTTTTGTAACCTGGNNAGCTCTGTTCTGCTTGATGGTAAATTGATTCTATCAGTGCTGCGATTTCATATTCATACATCNCAGGACGTGTTACTCGCATTGCTGCTAAGTGAGCATCAGCCGTGATTTCAGTCGCACGACGAATACGGNGNATTTCCTCCTCGATTTTNNNAACACGCATNTCTGCAAAAAACTCAGATGGNTCAATGATAGTGTTAGGCCCAATTCCTTTTGTTGAACGCGTTTGNCGATTTTGTTGTATAAAACCGATGATTTGTTGGTCTAAAGGNNCATTATCAAGAGTGTAATATATNCGATCNGTTTTATTNATATAATCTGGTATTTTCTCTCCGAATTCTGATATNGGAAATCCTGCATCAGCGCCAAAGTCTTCGATGATGCCATCGATGCCAACTCGCTTGCCATCCCAAATTTCACGATCACGGTCTCTGGGTTGGACAAACATGATGAATTGNTGTTCTGGATGATTCGGGGCAATTACGCAAATTGAGTTAGGTTCTTCAAAACCAGTTAGGTAATAGAAATTACTGTTTTGGCGGTAGGTATACTCCATNTTGTGTGTACGGNTGGCTGGTACTGCNGCTGAAATGATGGCAACACCNCCATTAAGCCGCTTGGCAAATCGATCTCGGTTTTNTTTGTGCATACAAACCCTCCCTTTTAATATTTGCATCTTAGCAAANTCAAGGTGTTACCGTCAACATATCTTGTTAAATCCGATTTCAAATGATTAATAAATTGCAGAAACGCTNCTTGCATGGTAAAATNNCNCTATTTAGGAAATCCGAAGGAACCCATTTAATATTGNATATTGACGCAATGGAAATGGAAGAAGTTAATAACATGAATGTTAAGTATTTGTTGCCACAATACGCGTTGTCNCTCCAAAGNTCGACAGATNGNTGGATTGTACCTGTTTAAGATACTTATTTTGTGCCATGATTCNTTAGCGCANAGTGCTTTGGCAGATNNGATTTGTTGTTGAAGAATCCAATCGTTATATTCTATCTCCANTTCCTAAATTTTGGTAAGGGTATCTNTGTTTTATCATCCAACTAAATGTCCACGATGTAACCACAGTAACGTATTTGGTAAGATCAGATGTGGGAAATGCCTAAAAGCTNTTTATACTGAAGATCTTAAGCCTTTGAGGGGGTTTGATGNTCTTGCAAGCTCTCGTTCGCANCANGGNTACAGGGCAGAAAATAAACCGCATTGGATATTTAAGNCCACANATATCAAGGTGAATCCGCTCTCNCAGATNGGAACGTTNGGTTTGGATGTTATCATTACCATAATTAATGAAACACAACGTGNNATTAANGATTTAATCTATGNTATTCGTGTAATATTCAAACTTCCTCCCGANGAAAGGTGAATTTAGNTTGAATGGTTGGCAGCGTGTTTGAATACCTCAATGAGACGAAAAAGCAGATAGATGCTCATATTTCCGATTTTCTGCCAACGGTNCATAAGAACCCAGAGATTGATTTTTTCTATCGACTCATGCGCGATTACCCNATGCGANCGGGTAAACGATTGCGNCCTGCCCTTTGCTTCCTCACTTGTGAGATGTTTGGNGGCAAAACTCAAGATGCAATTCATACTGCGACCGCGCTGGAGCTTTTACAGAGNTGGCTTNTGATACATGATGACATTGAAGATGAATCTATATTACGACGCGGCGAACCATGTCTTCACCATCAACATGGCGTTCCTGTGGCGATTAATGTGGGTGATGCTCTCCACTGTAAAATGTGGGAAATGCTTAGCAAAAACATTAGTTTGCTTGGCTATGAACTGAGCTTTGAAATTCTATCTGAGTTCATTCAGTTGAGTAACCGAGTTGTTGAAGGTCAACACATTGAGTTGAGTTGGATGCGGGAAAAGCGGTGGGATGTTTCTGAAGAAGACTACTGGATGATGTGCGTTCAAAAAACGGCTTGGTATACTTGCATAACACCTTGTCGCCTTGGGGCATTGATCAGCAGTAATGTGCAACCCGATCAATTGGATCAATTCGTGNACATAGGAGCTGATCTTGGTGTTGCCTTTCAGATCCAAGATGATGTTTTAAATTTAATTGGTGAAGAAGGGACTTATGGGAAAGAAATCGCAGGCGACATTAGTGANGGTAANCGTACACTGATGTTAATTCACCTTTTTCGTTCTTGTACTGAGAGTGAGTCTGTANTTCTAAAAAACATTATGAGTAAGCCACGAAAAGAAAAAACNGAAATAGAAGTTTACGATGTGTTGAATTTNATGAAGAAATATAATTCGATCCAGTATGCGGAACAGAAATCAAAGCGATTTGCGAAAAAGGCGAGCGATNGATTNGACCAAGTATCAAGTGCCTTACCTGNNGAATCAGCAAAGCAGGTTTTNAAAAATTTAATTGATTTTGTTATTGAAAGGCAATATTAGNTTTNTTATTATTGGGTGTTTTTTACGGAGGAATAATATGTCAGTTACTATTTCGGGAGGTAAATTAAGAAGAATTACACGACTCGCNGGTTCAGATGGTCGGTTCAGAATGATGGCTATNGATCAACGTGGTTCGATGCAAAAGGCCATTCAGAGTGCGACTGGTGAAGANGCCACTTATGAACAAGTGGCCAAAATGAAAACGATGATTACACGAATACTTTCGCCAAACTCAACCGCAGTCCTTACAGACCCAATTTTTGGCTATCCGTATTCGATTATGGATATCCCACGTGATGTGGGATTACTGCTTGCGTTTGAAGAATCAGGTTATGTCGATGATGGTGTTGGAGAAAACGAACGGGCTTCAGTTCAAATTGAAAATTGGAACATTGAAAAGGCTATACGTTCAGGCATAGATGCTATTAAGCTATTGATCTATTATCATCCTGATGCATCTCTGAACGCCTGTAGTCATCAGCAACACTTTACNAAATATGTTGGTGAACAGTGTGAGAAGTACGATCTTCCATTTTTGCTTGAGTTTGTCTGTTATTCGTTGGATGGTGANTCAACAAACTCTCTTGAGTTTGCNAAACAAAAACCAGATCTTGTCATTCGTAGTGTGGAAGAATACACNAAGCCGGAATATAAAGTCGATATTCTCAAAGTGGAATTCCCCGCCAATCTGAAGTTTGTGAAAGAATATAAAGACCGGGATTTTTATATGGGAGCATCTGCGTACACTTTAAGTGAGGTTGAAGAATTCTGTCGGGATCTCGACGCAAAATCNACCTTNCCNTGGGTGATACTCAGTGCGGGCGTAGATATTGAAGAATTTATAGAAAACGTCAAAATCTCNTCTGCTCATGGGGCAAGTGGGTTCTTGTGTGGNCGGGCGATATGGAAAGATGCAGTTCCTCTATANCCCGATGAAGATGCAGTTACTAAGTTTCTGTTAGGAGAAGCCAGCGTTAACTTCGAAAATTCAAATGCCGCAGTATCTAATGCCACCCCATGGTTTAATCACAAGAGTTTTGGTGGTCTGAANAATATCGAGCTCGACAAAAAGGGCGCAAATTGGTANGAAGNCTATTAGGTAAGCTTNTTAGACCGATAGTTCTGTCGGGAGGNAGGGATGCCGTTTCTAGATACCAAAAAAGTTTCGCAATCTGGTAAAAACCCCCTTCATTCCCATTAACTTTTTNCCTTGGTTATCAACTATATATTGAAAATTTTTAAGCTCTGCTTTAATGTTACTAAGATCGCGGGACATTTCTACCGTTAGATGTTTCTGATCCTCTTCTAGCAAGAGAACTCGCTTTTCTAGGTTTTNGAGCCTCCCTTGGTGCATTGAGTTCGTTGCTCGAGTTGATATATACTGGGTTTCCTGATCCAAAAAGCGNGACTTTTGAGAATCACGATTCTTCGTCATAGTAGTCCCTGCTTTGGCAGNCCTTAACAAAATGAGCAAATAGTTTTTGGGTGGGTGTGTGTCGTTTCCACATCAATTCAGAATGAAATTGCACACCGATGGCAAATCGGTGTGTCAAGCTTTCGATAGCCTCAATTACGCCGTCCTTGGCTCGGGCAGCGACAACAAAATTGCGGCCCACTTCGTTAACTGCTTGGTGGTGAAAGGAATTAACGCGGTCGGTTGTGGTTTCAAAGATATTGTGAAGCATAGTGTTGGGTTGAATTTCGATTGTGTGAGACGCGTACCAACCTGCACCTTTTTGTGAATGACAAACTTTTGAATCGGTTTTCTCAGAAGCAATATCCTGATAAATGTTACCTCCACTAGCAACTGCTAACATTTGAATGCCTCGGCATATACCCAGAATGGGGATATCCTGATTTAGTGCTTTTTCAAGAAGGCTGAGTTCCATTCTGTCTCNCACNACATCGACGTTGCCAATTTGTGGATGTGGTTCTTCTCCAAACACAAGTGGATCTATGTCACCTCCACCGGATAATAGAATACCATCAATGGANGAAAGATAATCATCAGCTAATTCGAGACTTTCAGTATGAGGTAGGAACATNGGCACACCGCCAGAATGCTCAATTGCTTGCGCGTAGTCNCATGAAATAATGTTATACTGGGAAAAATATGGNGAGTTCCCACCAATTTTACTGGCGGTTAGACCACAGGTTATACCAATTACAGGGCGCATTTCCGATTTTTTNGAGTAAAATGTTAGTGGTGATCAAGTATGATAATATTACCTGCGATTGATCTACGTNACGGCAAATGCGTGAATTTAATTCAAGGACACGCACACAAAGAGACCGTTTTTTCTGACTATCCAATTGATATTGCAAAACAATGGGAACAGCAAGGCGCAGAATACCTCCATNTAGTNGACCTTGATGGAGCATTTCAAGAATCATCTCAAAATCTTAGAATCATCAAGGAAATTATCGAGTCAATTTCAATACCAACCCAACTGGGTGGAGGCATTCGGGACATTCGCCAGCTCAATCAGGTTTTTGAAGTTGGTGTATCACGTGCAATCATTGGAACAGCTGCACTAAAAAACCCTGACTTTCTCAACTTTTCCGGCCAAGAGTATGGAGAACAAATTGCCGTTGGTATCGACGCCAAGGATGGNGTGGTTGCAACGGAAGGCTGGCTTGATGTTTCTGAGAAGTCAGCACTTGATTTTGCCGTAGAGATAGAAAGATCTGGAATCAAAACTATAGTCTACACCGATATTAAGAGTGATGGAATGTTAAAGGGTCCAAATCTTGAAGCAACCCGAGAAATCATCGACATTGTTGAGATCGATGTTATTGCTTCCGGTGGTGTTNCGTTCCCAGAAAACATCATGGCACTCAGAGACATCGGTGCTTCTGGAGCTATTATTGGCCGTGCATTGTACACTGGAGCCTTAAGCCTTTCCCATGCTATCAATGTAGCAATGTTCTGAAATTTCATTTATTCATCAGGCCGGATCCAACTCACAATATCTTCTTTATCGCCNGTTCCTCCTTCCATCCCATCTGCACCAAAAGATATCAGATCATACCCAAAACGGTTGTGTACACCCGGACGGATATAGATGTAATCCATACCCCAAGGATCCTTGATAATCGGTATTTCGAGGTATGGCCCGTTCCAATTGACTGGCGTAGGCGCAATTTCTGGCTTCTCCCAAAGTGCGGTTATACCTTGATCCGTTGATGGATAGTCACCATTGTCTTTGGCATATGTATCGAGTGCAATCCCAATTTTCTCAATCTCCCCAGCGGCTTCGGCGTTGAAGGCTTTTCCGGACTGACTTAACAAGCGAGAGGAGAAAACTACACCAACAATACCAACAATAACTATAATAACGAGCAAAATTTGTGTTGATGTAAACCCTGAGTTGTTCTTTTTCTTGAGCAACCTTTTACTCCAGTGGATTCATAAGCAAGTTTGGATTGTAGCATAATCCCTGAATTCCTGCAACACCTAACTAGGCAGATATCCTTTCGGGGTAAGTTTATGCACTTCTGAAATGATCAGTTCTTCAACTTCCGGCTTAAAGTGGGTTGGACGATCAAAGTAAATCATAGCATCTTTTCCTTCATAACCACCTTCGTTGAGTATTCGAACGGATGGAATATAGCACGGCAAATCATTAGAATACGCATTAATCCAGAGCCGATTATGATCTAGTTCATCCTTCAATCGGTGTGCGAAATCAACCACAACTTCACCCGCCAGAAAAACGATCAATAGCTCTTCACTGAATGCCCAAGTNTGTATAGGNTAGGAAATTGCTGTTTGGAGCTTTTCACCACTATCCAGTTTTTTTAGTTGAACTTTTGCATGATACCCGAGAGCCCCATCTTGTTTGGCACGTTTTTCCCATTCCTTACGGCTNGGTATGGTATCAAATGGTAGTGATATANNTTTGNCCGNCCCNCTTAATTTTCCTGTAATCGGTTTCATGCCAGATTCAACTGANCGNTTAATCTCATTAGCTANGGTATGACCGTGTTGACGAGCATGTTCAAATTCACCNCTTGGATGTGGATTGATATCAGCCGCGCAGCCGAGAGANANATATGCTGTCGCANTTGAGTAAGTAGCCTCTATTTGCTCCATTGCGTATCCTGCCCAATCACCGTTAATACAATTGAGACTCAGTGTTGTGGTGTGNCATGCATAACTCGCCCAAATNGCGATTGGATTTCCATNTTTGTTACGAGCGAACAGNACTGGNAGCGAATGATCAACAGGACCTCCTTCGGTACGACGNTTCTTGCCGAAACCAACGTTTCCAATTGTCCATGCNAGATGAGCTGGAATACGGCAGTCAATAGCAGATTTAGCAACACCCTCAAGTTGATTAACTAATTCGACTGTATACTGTTCAATCCTTTGTTGATGATCCGNAGGAATTGGTTNTCCGAATAAAGTTGGCAACATTCCACTGAGACATGGAGCTGAATGTGTGTGGGTCGAACATATGACAAAACGTTCCTCTGAAACTCCAGCTNCTCNGCCCAAACGATTAGAAANTTCTTTAGTTAAATNNTCAGGTATTCCAACATTTTCTACTAAAATCATTACAAATGGATCGTCATCTTGATGGCTAATGACTAAAGATTTGGCGTAGATTCTTTGGGAAATTTCACTTGTTTCCTCACNCCTAGCCCCATAACCACTAAGCCGAATTGGATAATTTGGTGTAATATCTATTTTGGCAACACCTACTTGATACTGTAGATCTTCCATAANTTNNCCNGGTTNTTGATGTTGATTATGGTACNGTCGGAATTTGAATTGGTTTCCCTTCGATTGCAGATTGGTTAGCACATATTGATACNAGCGCTGACCTGAGTCCGTCNGCATAGGAAGACTTTACAATGGATTGGTCATTGGCCTGAATAGCGNTGATAAAAGCCTCATCTACCGAAACCTGNGGTGTNTCTGGGACATCAACTGTAATGACACCTTCTGGCACAATTGTAAAATTCCCCCAACCCAATTGAAGTACTATATGATCCTCAAGAATAAAATCGGTTCGCATACTACCNCCACCACGAACTAGCGCCGAAGTAGTAGTNATATAACCAACTGCCCCATTTTCAAATTGGAGTGTTACAACTTCTGCATCAGGAATGGTGTTATTTTCCTGATCGATATTGACACGCATACTATCAATTTTATAAACTTCGGTTATCTCTCCAGCCAAATAGCGGATCATATCGATTTGATGTGTAGCTTGCTCNTGCAACATNCCTCCTGATTTGGCCATTACTCTCCACCAATGTTCTGGNCCACCGGCGATTCCACCCCANCGGTGGCAAGCAATCATACCNATCGTCTTATCGGTAAGAAACTCCTTCAGCGCGTTTTCTGCNTTCTGGTATCGGCCCTGATANCCAACACCGGAAATTACGCCCGACTTGTTAGTTGCTTCAACNACCGATAAGCCATGATCAAGATCCATAGCAACTGGTTTCTCAACGAAGATATGNAGACCGTTCTCAGCTGCAACCTTTTCAATTTCGGAATGNGCAAACGGTGGCAGACAAAAATAGACNGCNTCGAGATCNGNTTCATTTATCATTTTCTTTGCATTGGTATAAGCAACTCCGCCGTATGTTGCCACNGCTGAACTTACTCGTTCCTCAGAAATGTCGCACAAGGCAACGATTTCCGCATTTTCAAGAGTNNCTAGTTTACTCAGGTGGGAATTTGCCATTCCACCNGTACCNACACATCCAACTTTCACTTTTTCCATTANGGTTAATTNTCCTTTCCAATATGTTNAAGAGGGGAGAGACGAATAAACACTCCCNATATTTATTTCAGTTTTGTTTGATCGAATGAAGAATTTGCATTAANCCTTCATAGGATTTCTTTGTACTCTTAATTCCGTTGTCACCTGGGAGACGAAAGTGNGTTTCAAGTGCAANGACACCATNGTAATTATCATGTTGNAACGCACGAAGATGTGCTTCATAGTCAATTTGGCCAGCCCCAACTGGTAACCANACACGTTNGCCATNGATAAAGNCCACATCCTTAACATGTACATGAATGATGTGATCNTTGACGTNTTGATAACCGCTAGNTGATGGATCAGTATCTCCGGCAGCNTATGCGTTTCCCGGATCCCAGATTAATTTNAGGTTAGGCGAATCAAAATGCTCAAACAGCCGTACCAAGTCGGCACTCGTNCCAATGTTACCCGAACTCACATTCTCAAAGCCCAGGATNANNCCTTCACGTTCAGCNATCTTGATCGGTAGTTCCATCTTAGCAAAAACATGGTCCCANTTTTTGTCATCAATATTCTCTTCCTTCCAAAACGAAAACAACCGTACAATATTGCTGTTAAATAGTGGNGCAATTTCAATAGATCTCATTAGGTGNTGAATATGTTCAGCATATTCCTCNTCATCATCAAGACGACATCGGAGAGTTAAGGAATCAATATTCGTTACAATCATNCCACTTTTTTTTACAATGCTAATAATTTGGCTGAGCGTTGCATCATCTACATGNCANATATTTTTTCCCCAAACACTNTGAAGCTCAATATGTTTAAGNCCCCAAGATTTCGCAACCTCAATTGCTTCAACAAGATTCTGACTGATTTCNTCNGTGACCACACCNATTTTGAACATTTAATATCTCCTTNTGTNCCNNTTTACCACTTGGTGTTATAGGCAAAACGNGGGNGGTTNCTGGTATTCTTGCTACCCGTATGCGCGCAAAAATAGTGATAAAATAAGATNTCACCNCTTTTGGGTGTCAACTCAACTGGGTTANTNAGGTCGACCGTGTGAATGTCTCTACCGAGTNCCCANACGTATTGGTATTTCTCAATATCACTTTCTAATAGCNTGCGGATTTTNTGGTGNGATTCAGGCCACACGACAGTTCCTCCCCCATGTTGATCNACATCATTAATATAGGTCATTGCGGCAATTCGAAAGGGNCGCGGAAGAGATTTATGTCCGTGTTCCTTGATCGCATGATCTATATGTGGATGAGGCCAATGCCATTCGCCTTCGCTNGGATACGTATTTATAGCGAAGATTCCACTTGGTTTATGGAANGNGGCTGGTNCNTCACCNGAAAGTTGGGTTGNAGCAGAGAGAAAATCATCTGTATAACAAGCTATNAAATCAGCGTTGTTTGAATGGAAAACGGATTCNGCACCTTCCCAGCTTTTTGGGTCATCTGGGTTAAATCCTAATTCCTGCCACATTTTTTCTTCAGCTTTGGCTGAAACCTGATCAGGGATAAGGCCNGATACTAANANGTAACCATCTTGAAAATATCGACCTACNTGTTTGTCCGATAAGATTTTCTTTGTCATTCATAGTTTCCTTGTTGTAACAGATNTNACATTACNACACGCTATGGGATTTCAACATTCTCAAAAATTTTTTGTATAATTTCTTCAGAAGAGATTTCTTCAGCTTCAGCCTCGTANCTGACGATAATTCGATGTCTCAATACATCCTTGCCAATCGCGTGAACATCCTCTGGAGTAACGTATCCGCGNTGACGTAGGAATGCATGAGCTTTNGCTGCCATTGCCAGNAAAATTGTCGCACGTGGAGAGGCACCAAATTCTATCAAATCAACNAGATCCNCCAGTTNATATTCCTGTGGCTTTCGNGTTGCAGAAATCAGTCTGACAATATAATGTTCAATCTTTTCNTCTATATAAATTTCACGGACAATAGANCTTAGTCGAACAATTTGNGGAGNTGAAATAACAGGTTCAATTGGTTTGATATCACCATACGTCATTCTACGCAGAATAGCTAGTTCTTCTGAACTCGTTGGATAATCNACTTTTACTTTCANCATAAACCGGTCAACTTGGGCCTCGGGTAATGGATAAGTACCTTCTTGNTCNATTGGGTTCTGGGTTGCTAAAACCAGAAATGGNTCATCCAAAAGATGGGTTTCATCACCAATTGNAACCTGTCGTTCCTGCATTGCTTCCAGAAGTGCACTCTGTACTTTTGCNGGNGCACGATTAATTTCATCTGCTAAGACTATGTTGGTAAAGATCGGCCCTTTCTTGGTGTAAAAGGTTGCTNGCTGAGGATCGTATATGAGAGTTCCNATTAAATCAGCTGGAAGCAGATCAGGNGTGAATTGAATACGATTGAAGTTAANTGAAAATGTNGATGCTATNGATTGCACGGTTGCNGTTTTGGCCAATCCGGGAACNCCTTCAAGCAGAACATGTCCATTGCATANTAACCCGATAACTAGACGTTCGATCATCTCCCTTTGACCAATAATAACTTTGCTGACTTCATCAAATATTGATTCGACAAAAGTACTCTCTTCTTTTATTCTAGCGTTCAGCNCGTCAAGATCAAATTTCTGCATCTTTATTATCTTCNAATTGGTTTTCCAAGAATTCTTTTGTGGANANGTAGATATCTTTTAGATCAGTTNGCAGAGGGCGATAATGGGAAAANTCAATCATGTNACAACCTCGAAGAATTTCGCCGNCNTGATCAGCNACCAAATCTGTTGGNCCATTTGGTAGACTTTCCAANATNTGCGTTGTTGTGAGGTGTTTCATCTTGATTCCGTATTTTTCAGAGACGTAATTCTTAACCAGATTAGCTATTAAAACATAACTTTGTCGCAATTCATTGTCATCTAGGCGGNAAANCCGTTCCAAATCTNCAAGAGCGGACCGTTCTAGGTCCTCCAACTGCTTTTCCTGAGTATTCCGACCGCNGTCTGGGTAAATTGATGCGATTTTACGATTGTACGAGAAGGGTTCATGTAACATTGTAATGTNTAGGTTCTCTTCGTCATCAATTTGCCGTTGGATTTTTAATCTCGATATTTTTCTTCGTTTTAGCCACAAGTAGACTCCNATACCAAAACATATCAGAAGCAGGGATGGGAACANTATNCCAATTAATGCCCAGATGAGACCAAAACTTGTNNCCCCATCTANCTCAGCGAATAACAATGTTTTAGAAGCAAACAAAAAAACAATTGAAATTGCCAAAATTGTTCTTGTATGGGTTGCCATAGAAAATCACTCTTTGTATAGACTATACTTCTTGGCTTTTCTGAATATCGTTTGTCTTGAAACGTCCAATATTTCTGCCGCTTTCGTCCGATTATTGTTTACATGACTGAGCGTCGCATGAATTGCTTCCCGTTCAATTTGTGACATTTTCATCCCAACTTCAACGTTTATAGTTTTTGAAAGGCAGTCAACTTTGCCTGCCTGTGTGGAAGCAAGGGGGAGCTCTCCCACGTTGCCAGACTCCAGGATATGTGAAGGGAGATCATCCTCGTCAAGTTCATTCCGATCAGACAAAATAACGATTCCCTCAATAACGTTACGTAACTCACGGACATTCCCTTTCCATTCATAGTACATCAAGAGCCGAAGCGTGCGTGGTGTCATCATTTTTATTCCCCCTTGATTTTCCCGACAAAATTCTTCAATAAAGGCTTTAATGAGTAGAGGAATATCTTCTTGGCGATTGCGAAGCGGAGGTAATTCAATTTTAACTATATTCAATCGGTCATACAAATCCGCCATAAATCTTCCGTCAGACACTTTTTCTTCTAGATTTAAACTGGTAGAACAAATAATTCGCACATCAATTTTAATCTTTTGATTCTTGTCAGTTTTTTTAAATTCTTGATTTCTCAAAACATGAAGGAGCTTCTCTTGGCTGTTTAGGCTTAGCTCACCTACATGTTCGAGAAAAAGCGTGCCGCCATTTGCTATTTCAAATCTACCTTTACGGACATGGTATGTATCCCCACTCAGCTCATTTCCAAATAGCTCCGATTCTGTCACCAATTCACTCGACGCCGCACAATTAAGAACAGCAAATCGTCCTTTTCTCAAACTCCGGTAGTGAATTGTACGAGCTGCAAGTTCTTTACCAGTTCCTCGTTCACCACAAANCATGANGGTCGCGTTTGTTGGTGCNACCTGACTAATCAGTTGTCGGATTTCTTGGATTTTGGGTGAGTTTCCGGTTATTTGCAACAAACCCACTTTTTCGTCAATTTGCGATTGTAATTTCCGATTTTCAATATGAAGTCGTTGGTTTTCCAGAACTTTATGCAGAAANACACGAAGATGTATAGCGTTGATGGGTTCAGTTAGAAAATAGCTTGTTTCGTACAATGTCATGGCTTTAATACCAAGGTCCATTGCCAAAATTTTAGGAGAAGAGATAAAGATAATTCCTACATCGGGATTTTCCTGCTGAGCAGCTTTTAGCAATTCCAACCCGTCAATCCGNTCTGATTTAAGAGGTGTAATTAAAATATCTACCTTGAGACGCTCAATTCTGTCCAGAGCAGCATAGAAATTTTGAGCAACGATAACNTCAAGCCGTTTATCAGCCAATGCTCGGCTGATATTATCCATTTGAACTTGATTGGAATTGACAATAAGGCAGATCTTTGAGTCATTCATGGCAAAATTTATGCTTTATCAGNCTTAGTTTCAAGAACGTTTTTTTATTCCATGCCAAGCCGGGTTAGGTACCCTTTCTCGCGGACTTGAGAGAACATCCAACCGAAAAATATTGCACCANTTACTAAGTAAAGAATGTTCAATGAAAAAGCGGTCATCAATATCTTTAGATCAAGCCATCCTCCATTTGAAAGTACTTCTCGCATTCCTTCAAAGACATATGTAGATGGCATAGCATAGGCAACAACCTGTAACCAATCTGGTAGCACTTCTACAGGATAGAACACTGCTGAAAAAGGTTGAATCAGAAAAGGAATTCCCCAAACTAGGGCTTCAGCAGATTTGCCGAACCGAAGAATAAGTGCCATTGTCACCATACCAAGCGCCCATCCGAACAGCAACAAACTAATTAGAAAAGGCAATAGTAAAATACCTATTGATACTATGTTAAATGNATAAAGTAGAAACGCGAGAGAACCTAGAACAACAGCAGTGATTACCGCTTTGATTATTCCCATTATACAGGTAGCGACCATTAACTCAAAAATACTGACTGGAGAAACAAACACATTTAGGATGTTTTTGACCCATATATCCTCACTGATAGAGAGTGTGATAGCTTGTTGTGATCGATAGAGAACATCCCAGAAAATTACTGAGCCTAGCAGAAAAAGAGCAACGTTATTTTCTTTGTTTATATAGGTGCTAACGAATCCCCACACCAGTAAATCCATTATGGGCCAGAAAAAAATTTCCCCTGCTCTAGCTAAGCTCCTACGATAAAGATATAGGTAACGTAGCACAAGACCGTTAATNCGTGTTAGCACTACTCTAACTCCGAAAAATCCTTGAGTTCACCATTTCTGGCCAGTGAAATGAATACCTCCTCCAACGATTTCGTTTGACAGTTATCAACAATTTCTTGTGGTGTTCCTTCAGCGACGATATTACCACGCGATAAAAATATAACACGATCNCACATTAATTCAACTTCTCGCATATTATGTGAAGTNTAAAGCATTGTCACGCCATGTTCTTGCTGCACATTTTGGAGAGTTAGCCGAACCTTCTCAGCAATATCAGGATCAAGGCTNGCCGTCGGTTCGTCAAGAAGCAGNATTTCTGGATCATTCAGAAATGCTTTACACAGATTCAATCGCGTNAGCTGACCAGAAGATAGTGCCCCAGTTACCTGATTAATGACNTGTGGTATTTCGAGCAAATCAAGNAAATTACTAATCTTTCTTCGGGGGGTAGGGATACCATACAATTTTCCAAACACATTCAGATTTTCATAAACCGTGAGATTGCTTGGCAAAGAAATATAGGCGGAAGCAAAGTTAATGCGCTGAAGAATTTTACGGCGGTTATGCTGAAGGTTAAGGTTGAAAATTCGAATCTCACCAGAGGTTGGTTTTGTCAAACCAAGCAGCATCTGGATCGTTGTTGTTTTTCCCGCACCGTTTGGCCCTAGCAACCCAACCGTTTCACCTCTTGCAACCGAGAATCCCAACTCGCTAACTGCTGTAATCTCTCCGAAATTTTTGGTTAATTTCTCAATTTTTATAATCTGATCTGACAACCAACCCTCCATAAATTGAGATACTGATCAGAGACTTTAGGTTTCTTCCAGTGACTGAATGTGATGTTCCTAATCGCGATATTCGGCAATTTTCCCGGGGTTTCCCATTTGACAGCATTCCTCAGAACTTTTCGTACGTTTTCATTGAAAAGAATCGGGTAGGTTTTGTGTTCTAGATGGTAGAAAAGCTTACCTTTTCCACGATAAAAGCAACATTACTCCAAAAAACTCCTCCCATAACTCGTGCGTATACTCGATCAACGATTTCGTCTTGAACNTCGTTATGAACTATGTAGGGAGGATCATCATATTAAGACATNAGTTCGATCGAAGGTTGATTGTCATCCATGCTTTGGATTATCACGTATCGCAATACTAACTTTNAATCCACTTATTTCCCCTNAACCCTTCAGCGATTGCACCGCGAATATCATTAGGAAAAGTCTCAGTAATAGATGGGTTATGCTTTTTTGNGCTTAAATTCGTTTCCAGATTGTTGCGTGGAGCGAATTTCTCATCTTAGTTCTTTTNTGCTGACATATTGAAAATATTTTATCATAGGTATATATGAAATACAACAGAATTCAGACGTTGTATTTACTAGGTTTTCTGATACAATTCAGACACTAATAGTTACCCCTAAATGTATCAAATTTGTTCATCGAATTTGACAAGATAAACTCCCCAGCTACCNTTCTCCCAATCTTGGAATAGGTTGAACATAAAATGCGGACCGAGGCGTGCTCCATAATCTTTAAGTGATTTTTTGGGAATTAGGAAAACAACGGGACGGTTTTCACTCAAGAAAGATTTAATGATTTCTTTTTGTTTTTGGTTACGTTGNTCTTGATTGAAAGCAGTGTAAAATGCGTTGATTTTTTTTGTTCGGAGTGGATGGCGGCGTTCTCCTCCGCCCCAAGCACCAGAAAAACGAGCAAGATTATAGTGCCGAAAGTTCCGAACCGTATCGAGATAGGCTTCGTATGGAGCTTGCGAAAAAATTACCACATGGTCACCAAAATTTNGCGCCAGCATACGACCCGCTGCCAGCCTCTTTTCTGATTTTCCNCTTGAAACCATGCGATCCATTTGTGCTTGAGANGGACCATACTGTAAAAACACAATTAAAACAGCAAACAAGCTAATTAGAATGTGCTTTNCAATTTTTCCTTGTAATCGTTCGCCAGGTGAATTTAGGTTGAAAGTTCGTGTCAGCACCATAAAAGCCGATCCAATGAGTACTGGGAAAGTACAGATAAGAAATCGTAAAAAAGGCATGCCCCCAGCTTGCCAATAGTATGCNGAGTAAATTAGAAAAGTTGGTAAAAACCAGCCAACCCGCATTAGACGCTCTGAGATTGTTCCTATGGCAAATAATCCCACCAAGCCAATCGGGAAAATGAGATAAAGGCAAGTTTCATTCAGTCCTTTGAGAACACGGCCGAAATTTTTCCACAGAATCTCGAGCTTAAATGCTGCTTGTTCTTGACTGAGTCCATAGCCTGTTTTGATCGGATGCCCAAAATGTATCCAATTGAAACTTATTATAACTAAGGCAAACACCAAATATGATAAGACTAGAATTCCAATCGATCGAACGACTGGGTTATTGGTCAGACCTTGGTTTATCCCGTGATTTCCATAATTGTCCCTACATTTCTTAATGATGGCGATTCCTACAACGANAGCCATCATGGCACTGGTTGGACGAACNGTCGCGGAAAATCCGAGAANCAAGCCNGCCAAGATGCCGAATCTGTTTGCGCCGCAGTTAACCCACTTCCACAGGAAGTACATGCCCCATGTAATTGCACAGGTATTGACTCCATGGGTCAATAAATACCCTGGATAGGCAAGCCACATCGGATTAATTGTTAGAACCCAGACCGATAGAGCTGCTATGAAAGGTGGCATCCATAGTTGAAATAGCAGAAAGGCCCCAATCAATGTCAGTGTACCCGAAATCGGACTGACCAAGCACATTGCTTCGTCACCACCGAGCCAATAAGCAATAGCCATTAGAAATGGATAGCCCGGGCTGTATTTGGGCATGACCCCGCCATTTTGGGTTTCAACCCAAAAATGGAGTTGATGACGAAAAGGATCGGGATCGTCTACGGCAAGTGGTTGAAGACGGGCNATNCGTTTGGCTAAAAANAGATAGCCATCGCAATCATATTCNGGATGGGCAGGTGTGAAGTGTTGAATTTGAATTAAAGCNTATACAAGTATTGCTCCTACAACAATTAGATGAGGTAATAAATGGGAACTCATCTTATCTGGGAAGGGGTTCTTGAGTGCAGATTTAATGTAATCTGACCAAAAATTCATGATTGCCAATTCTACGGTAAAATAAGTACCATGTCAACTGTTGCCATTTGNAGATCTTCGTCTCAGTTTGTATCTTCTATTTCAGGTGTAATGATATGAACTTGGTTTTTACCTCGTTGTTCTTTTCCNCCAGGGGAGCTTACTGTTTCAACCACAGCAATTTGNCGCCCNTTTTGGCTAAATGCAATCATGTCATAGGGAATTTGGCCCGCTAGTCGGTGAGTACGAAGATATTTATCAAGTCCTCCNCCTTCNGCTGTTAGGTCAAAAATTGAAACNCCATTTGGCATTTCTGTATTCTTGTGACCGTANATTGATATCGGGATCGCTGCGTATTTTCCAGATAAGTCAATACGTAACCCTTGNGGCACATTCTCTANTTTCCATTGCCAAGATTTTTTCCCGTTCCACTNATATCCGAAAAGAGTAAGTCCTTTTGGATGTGNCATTGGTGGACGTTTGACGTCNTTTTGCAAATCATAGGGTACGAAAGNGTCGCCAGTAATAAATATTATAAAATCATNTGTGGCTCCAACTGTTCCTNAAGTTGCNGTTATTGGAACGCCACTGATTTCAATTGGCGTAGCNAGATCTTCCTGCCAAATCAATTTTTCTTCTGAGAAAATGAAGGCTCGTCCATCNTNNGTTGTCGTACCAATTGACTTNCCATCNGGNGAGACAGCNACGCCNCGCCAAAAAGTTACCTGATCAAAATANGGTGNAAANNCCTNAAAAGTATGNCCCCATCGAATTTNCCCTGTTTCACCATNGATAACGTAAAGGGATCCCGGTTTTAGATCTCCAATTGGCTGATCGATTGAATATTTATCACAAACGAAAGCAATCGTTCGGCCATCATGACTGTAATCNAACCANCGGATAATCATTGGAAGTGGNCTTTNGGACGGAAACTTCCATATTGGTTTTCCTGTTTTAGCGTCGAATCGATAAAGCTGCGATTTTATCAGGGNTTTTCCATCCTNATACCATGAATGGACAGCAGCNACAATTAAATCCCCTTGTTTGGTATTAGCAATACGGTATGGACCGGGATACTGAATCCAAGCATAGTAATCATCTGGGTTTTCCGGTATGGATGTACCGANATCATCAGCAAGACGATATTGCCACAGAAGTCTGGGCTTTCGTGATTTGGAAACATCATAACAAAAAATGAATCCATCGGCTGATTGTTCACCGAGGTACAACTGCTTACCATTCAAAGAAAAAGTTGCATGTTTAACGTATCCCTGTGAGATTCGGGTCTTCCATATTACTTTTCCGGTGATTGTGCTGATAGTGGCAAGATAACCAGAATTTGTTCCCAATACCAGTTGACTACTATCAGGAGAGAGCGCAATCGTGGTAGGTTGTGCTGGTCTCTGAAATTTGGAAAATGGTGGTAGGATAGAATCAATGTCGATCTGGCCACAAACGGTACTACTATAAAAAATAAAAGCGTATGCGGTAAAAAGAGTAGCGCTCATAGTGCTGAATTTTCTGGTTTTCGAACTTTGGTTCTGCATTATTCCGTAATTGCTTGTAATCCCAAGCTGATATGTTTTCCTAATAATACACCAATGACAGTGTAGACAAATCCAGAAATAAAAATCATGGTCCAGACGTACCAATCTGCATAAAAAAGTCGATAAAAAGCGATGCTAATCTGAAAGTCGATATGGACGCTAAGTGCGTCACAGACACCAAAGGTCAAGGCTAGTATAAGTCCGTTTTTACCTCGGCGAGACAACAAAAAACCGAGTTCCAGTAAAATGGTGGAAACACCAACATAAACAAGAGTAAACGGGGTGAACGCTCCGAGGAGAATGCCACCAAGCAAAACTCGTACTGCCGAGACCAATGTTATTGTCCATGGTTTTCGGATTAGCATGATTAAAGCCGTTAGCAACGCATAGTATAGCATTTCATTGATAAAGCCGATGACCAGAAAAGAGGCTGGTCCTAGTAGTGCATTGATAATTGCAAAAAATAGTGTTGTCGGTACACTTACAGTCACAAAGATCGTGGTGGCGAAAAGAGCGATAAGGACTAACTCTTTGGTAGAAAAAAAACTGAAAATTTTTTGGTGGAATCGAACTAACCCAATCAAACCAAAACCAGCGACCATAGTGGCAATCCCTGCCATAGCTAGCGAATATATATTCGGTTTAACAATTTCAAGTGGGCGAGTCGCAGACAAGATAGGAATCTCGTTTCCCCAAACTTTGATTTCAATATGCCGTTCGTAGTGACCTATTCTTGGTTTCAAGGCAGGGTTCAGATAAAATGGAAGAACCACATTTGTAACACTCCCACCTGCTAAGCTGATTATGGCAAAGCTTTGATTTGATTTGGGACTGCTTTCATTAGGTGGTTTCAGAAACGAAATAGTTTTGTTTGTGTTAATGTCACGGTTAATGGATGAAACGGCTACATGAATTGTTTCTGGGTGATGATTCCGAATTCGCACTGTTTGAAAGGCTATTGGGATATAAGCATTGTGCTGCTCACGACTTTTGAGTAGTTTTATTGCATCTGGTCGTTGTCTCAGGTTAAGAGTCCCATTGACATCAGTTGGCATCAAGATTTCCTCAATTGAGATTTGCTTGACAACGTCCTGAATTGAAACTAATCGTAATTCTATTGATGTGGTTCTTGTCCAGTTTTTACCATCAGGGGTTTCAAAAAAAACACGACCTACGATTTTTGTATCAAGTGAAACGAATTCATCGGGGATTCTAAGCTTAAATTGGTCATGCCATACCTCAAATCCAGTAACGAATGATGATTGTCGAATGATAGGTGATGTGAATGGNGTTTCAATCTCAANCCGAAAATTGGTTGGGGCTTCAAANCCGTTTTTAACCATGACNGATNCATANACTTCAGATCCATAAAGAATGAGCGAACTTTNGGACGGATTTGCGTCTGGATAAGGAACTCCAATTCGGATCGATCCTCGCGGTTCAAGATCAGGTGCNGTATGCAACTGCCAAGTTTGTTCNCCATTTAAACTTTCAAACNTGAATTGGTAATTCTGATCTTTATACCATCTAAAGTAGACCAANTCAGTTTTGTTAGCTAGTCCNCCGAGATCAAGCTTAGCCAGAATTTGATTATNTGCTGCNTTGANAACACTAACTTGTTGTAGCTGNTTTCGATTGTGATCAAGAAGGTGAATNTTCGCTCCACGCTGAAAAAACTCAANGTTAGCGGTAAACCCCGTTAAACTAGTCTGTTCNGTTTNACGAAAGCANCCNGAAAAACAGAGCANAAGGATACACAAAAACCTGATNCCAANGCCAGACATCATTTACTTAATCATGTCCATATTATGTTTGATTGCTCCCCATGTTGTTTGGTANAGATCTTTAATTTCTGAAACCCNTATCGAATTTTTGCCNTCAATTTGCGCAACTGCGACAAAAGAGGCACCTTTTCCAACCTGNTAGCGTTTGACAAGATNATACTTTGAGTTGAGGACANGAAGTTCGTCCAGACCTCCCCCAGTCCAATCAGGAATACAGACATAGTANGTACTTTTNTCCTGATCGATTGTCATCCCAAANCCACCTGAGAATTCAGCAATNGGGTTGTTTTTGTCACGGACAAGTTTGTTCTGGANCAAATCGTAAACCATGGCTCCAGTNGCAGTATTNATTATAGCANTTTGTTGCTTTCGNTTTACAATTATTGCACCTGGAGTAGTTTTAAGTTTGACCGTTTTTTCAATTTCGTCAGTATTTGCATTTATAATTGTCAACTGTCCTGGTATCATGGCATAATCGCCCGTTGAGATAACTAACACTTTGGAGTTTCCATCGGTTGTGATTTCCGTNGCGTTGGTTGCTACCTTAATTGTTTTTATAACTTGATCGGTTGTTGTATCAATGACTGATACGCTACTATCACCATAGGTTGTTTTAAAAGTAACCCAGTTGGTTACTGCAGCTGAATTGGCAACGTAAGCTTTCTTATTAATTATGGTAATTCCCCAAGGTTTAGACTGAACCTTGATTTTGCTGGTNACAGACNTTGTATTTAGATTAAGAACCACGACTTGATCTGGTCCATTGCAGGTGACGTAAGCTTTGAAGGAATCAACGAAGGCAATCTTTTCTGGCAGGGTGCCGGAACCAACCGAAATTTCACCTGCGCTATTTTGCTCAAGTAAATTNATAATCTGGATGTTGTTACTGTAGGTGTTGANAACATAAGCTAGATTATGCTGTACCTGCACATCATTNGGAGTAGAACCNATNGTAATGATNTCGTTTTTGACTGCTTTTTTGATGTTTGGTTGGTTGATATTGACTATTGAGATGGATCCAGGATCTTTGAGGCCGTTANTNACTATAGCTAAGTTCTGGANTTGTGCGGAAACACTAAAACTGATGATAAATATGATTGTCGTTACTTTAGTGATNNTTAGCATTTTCATCAAAATCTCCTTGCTTTTGAATAGAAATAAAAANAGCCAATNTNCGCTAGGAAAATTGGCTCAAAAGAATCAATACGTAGACAGATGAAATGCGATTCTTTTAACGCAACTTCACCCACGAAAGCTAANGCGTTAATCAGTTCAGGCAGGTTTCCTGGCTAACAACGGCNNNTATTCACCTTCCCACTCCNAAAAAATTAGGAATAGTGGTATATCGAACACNAGNGTGTGGNTCCGAGCCAAACAGAACTCAAANCCTGTTGATTACAGTAGCGGGGCTGCAACGGATTCTCACCGCACTTCCCTATTATCTGGTATAAAANACCAGCACCGGAACCGAATTAGATACAAATTTTATATGAAAAATTATTTTNGCGTAACAAAAATTGNTGAATACTTAATCAATNCATNTTTNGNTTATTNTATCGTTAAATTGAGTCGATTGCAAATTTGAGTTCATTAATGATTTCTGGATTTTCTTCGACNTCAAGACGTTCTTTAAGTGCTTGGACTGCGTCGTNTCCTCCNATCTGNCCTAGNCCCCANGCNGCNTGACCACGTACAAGTGGTTCGGAGTCATTAAGCGCCTTTCCAAGNACNNTGACGGCAGATTTGTCTTTCGAATTGCCAAGAGCAACCGCTACATTTCTGAGAAAGCCNCGNCGTTTAGACCTTTTAANCGGNCTTCCCTTGAAACGTNGATTGAANTCTTCCTGTGTCATGTTCATTAGTGAANTCAGCTTAGGAAGNAAATTACCCTTTCGTGGCTGGAACCCTTTTTCCAANGATGNTGTAGCTTTGNTGTTCCAAGGACAGACTTCNTGNCAGATATCACATCCAAATATTAGATTNCCTGTCTTTGAACGTATTTCTCTGGGAATTGACTCCTTGAGNTCAATTGTCAAATATGAGATACAAAGGCGCGAGTCGAGAATNTTAGGCTCAANTATCGCNTCTGTNGGGCAAGCCTCTATGCAAAGNGTGCAGGTNCCGCAACTGCCTCGAGGTTCAATNTGATCCGGTTGCAGTGGGATGTCAATTAATATTTCTGCCAGAAAATACCACGATCCCTTTTCCCAATTGATTAAATTGGTGTTTTTAGCTAGCCAACCTANCCCGGCGTTTTGAGCGTACTCNCGTTCCAAGATTGGCCCTGAATCCACAAACACACGATTACGNGTTTCTTTTCGCGCTATCTTTTCGATGATTTTNACCAGCTTTTTCAGNTTTGCCCGTATAATATCATGGTAGTCATCCCCCCAAGCGTAACGGGATATTTGCCCCCGTAATGGATCAATTTTTCGTGCTGGGTCGGGCTCAATTGTGTAATAGTTCATCCCCACAGAGATGACCGACTTGGCTTCAGAGAGTATAGTTTTTGGATCCCTCTTTAAATTTAAATGCCGTTTAAGGTAGTCCATCTTTCCGGCATATCCTTTATCCAGCCATTTTTGGTAACGATCGATCATTTTGGGAGGATCTGCCTGAGTGATGCCAACCAGGTCAAATCCCATTTGCTGGGCAACCTCTTTGATTTTTTGACTTAGCCTCTGATTATACATTTCGTTTGCAAACAAACCTGATGCTCTGATAACATTTGGGAAATTATACAATTATATGAGGGTGTTATGCTATTACCAAAAATGATTAGAGTGAAGCAAAAATTCCCAACTGATGTGGTTGAAGATATTCGGTCTGCGGTTTTCACCGAACTCGATCAACTCGACATGGNCTCAATTGTAAAATCGGGAGATACTGTNGCGGTTGGTGCTGGAAGCCGTGGAATTGCTAACATTGACGTTGCTATCAAATCGGTTGTGGATTATTTAAAAGGAATTGGTTCAAAACCGTTTGTTTTNCCTGCTATGGGAAGTCATGGTGGAGCAACACCAGAAGGACAAAAGGATATTCTAGCCCATTATGGGATTACGGAAGAAACAATGGGAGCACCGATTCGAGCAACTATGGAAGTGGTTGAAGTTGGTAGAACAGCTGACGATTTACCCGTTTTTCTCGATCGTTATGCCTATGAAGCGGATGTAGCAATCCCAGTTAATCGCGTTAAATCCCACACTGATTTTCATGGTTCTATTGAAAGCGGCTTAATGAAGATGTTGGCAATTGGCTTTGGNAAACAAAAAGGNGCTAGCATGTACCACCGTGCATTCTTCCGTTATGGTTTTGAGCATGTCATCNTGGCTTCTGGACGTCTTTTAATCGAGGCGGGGAAGATCGGATTTGGCGTTGCCTTGGTTGAAAATGCCTATCAAAAAACAGCAAAAGTCTCCGCCATACAGTCAAAGGATTTTGTACGTCGCGAACGTGAATTGTTAGTTGAGGCAAAAGCTTTGTCTGGCAAATTGCCATTTGATGAATTAGACTTACTGATTTTAGATGAGGTGGGTAAGGATATCTCTGGTACTGGTATGGATACCAACATCATTGGTCGGTATATGCAAAATTTCGAATCAGATCCGGAAAAACCCTCTATTACCCGCATTTTTGCCCGTGATTTGACTGAAGATAGTTCAGGTAATGCGACAGGAATTGGGTTAGCAGATTTTACTACAACACGGCTGGTAGAAAAATTTGATAAAAAAGCAACCTACATGAATGGTCTGACAGGGCTAGGTCCTCAAAAGTCACGAATTCCGTTTCACTACGATACAGATTTGGAAGTTATTGAAGCTGCGCTTAATACAATCGGTTTGACACCTCCAGAAGAAGCANNAGTCGTAAGGATNCAAAATACCCTTNAACTAGGTGAAGTAGATATATCTGAAATCTTAGTTGAAGATGCTGAGTTACGGAGTGATCTTGAAATTATTAGTGAAGCCAAAGCGTTTACGTTTGATTCATCAAGGAATCTCCGCTCATTCTAAAAATTTAAAGGTTGCTACTACAAATTTGTTTAGTTGAGATGTTGGAAGGAACGCCTTGAAACGCTTGATTGTAGCTATTACAGGGGCAAGTGGTGTCGTTTATGGCATTCGGTTACTTGAAACTCTTGCCCAACTTGATTATGAGGTTCACCTTACTATTTCTGAATCCGGTGTCCGTACGTTATGGGAAGAAATGCAGATTCAGGTTGACCTTAATAATTTTCAGATTGCGTCATTACTTCAGTGTGATTGCGATCAGATCGTATATCACCATCAAAGTGACATCTCAGCAGCAATCGCAAGCGGTTCATTCCACACAGAGGGGATGGTTATCATCCCTTGTAGTATGGGTACTCTGGGCTCTGTTGCGACAGGTATCTCCCGGAATTTGGTTCAACGAGCAGCAGATGTGTGTATCAAAGAACGTCGAAAGCTTGTCTTGGTTGTACGTGAAACACCTCTTAATACGATCCATCTTGAGAATATGTTGAAACTTTCCCAAGTTGGTGCGGTAATCCTNCCGGCGGCACCAGGCTTCTACCACCTACCCAAGACCCTTGACGACCAAGTCAATTTTATCGTTACGAAACTCCTTGATCAATTCGGAATTAATACAAATTTAATTAAGAGGTGGGGTGAATCCTAAGTGTTGCTACTTTTATGCCTCNTTCATCCTGTTTATATTGCAACATTTTTGTAGCAAGTTCGTTGGATATTATGCTTATATGTCTGCTTCAACTGGCTTTCAGGTGTTGATATTTATGGCGTGATAATTGCTCATATGATTTAATTTACGGATAATCAATATTAATGAGAACAAGGGGCTTAATGCAAACCCTCGATTCTATCAGTCAAAAAGTAGAAGACGCATACGTAAAGCGTGAAGCTCTTCTGAAAATGCCTATCTCGGTTCTTCCCGAAAAAGAATTGGCNGATCAATTCGTTGATTATTTCGAAAAAACTGGAAAATCAAAGAGCCTTTTTGAAAAGGCAAAGCGTTACTTTCCAGATGGTGTTCAACATCACAATACCTATGTTTCTCCTTACCCACTTTTTATAAAGGAGGGACGTGGCAGTAAAGTCTTCGATGTCGAAGGAAATGCATATCTTGATTTTACCATGGGTGCTGGAGCTCAACTGTTTGGGTATGCCTCTGAACACTATGATCAGATCTGGAAAACTCTGGCCACAGATCGGTTTCCACTGTTTCATCACCAAGAAGAGCTGGAATTAGCGGAAAAAGTCAACGAGTTTATGCCGTCAGTGGAATCAATCAAGTTTTTTCAGTCGGGGACTGAGGCTGTGAAAGCGGCAATTCGATTGGCAAGAGCTTACCAAAAGCGAGATCTTGTTGTAAAAATCAGTGGCAGTTACCATGGTTGGATGAGTCCAACCATACGAGATATCCGGCAACCAGGTGTTGGTGACTTATATATGTCGGGAGTGCCAAAGGTAGAGGCGAATTTATGCTTAACTGTTCCGGCCAATGATTTGAGTGCGCTTCAAAAAACGATTCGAAAACGATCCCGAAAAATAGCAGCTGTTATAGTAGAATTACCGGGTCCAGAATCGGGACGAATACCTATCTATCCGGATTTCGTCCACGAAATTCAACGATTATGTCGCAAGCATCAAATCCTTTTTATTCTTGATGAGGTTGTTACTGGTTTTCGGCTGGCTAGAGGTGGCTCACAAGCAGTCTACAATTTNCAGCCTGATTTGACGATACTAGGTAAGNTTATCGGTGGCGGTACATCTCTAAGTGCAGTAGGTGGCCACAGAGATCTCATCCAATACTTCAGTCGTGATGTTACCCGGACTGTTCGTGGNCGGGCAATCTTCGTTGGCGGAACGATGGCGGCAAACCGGGTATCAACTATGATGGGNCTAGCGACACTTCAGGCTATCGAAAAGAATGATCCCTACAGCACCCTCGATCAGAAAGCTCAGAAAATGGTTGATCGGCTAAATTCACTTTTCGATTCGGCCGGCTTTCCTTTTTTCGCTTATCATTTCGGTTCAATTGTTCAAATAGAACTTGTCGCTTGGCCTACCAAATTTTCGTGGCCACGAATATTAGATTTTCAAAAACGACTTTCCGCAANCCATCAGCACCAANTGTTCCTGCAATCGCAAGGTGTCCTGTCACTATCCGGCACACGTTTTTTTCTATCGACGGCTCACACAGATGAAGACCTGAATCACCTGGTCAACGCATATCAAAAGCTGCTTGAATTGATACCAACTAAATAAATAGTATCTTTGCTAGTCTCCAACTGATTTTCGTCTGCCCTACAATTATCCAAACTCGTTCCCGCTCAGTTCCAAATTATGCTCGCCTAAACTGATTAGAACTTGAGTTTGAGATTAGATCAATTTCTGGCAACATTGCTATCTGAGGTGCCAGTTGACAACGGAGATGATTCGGCTTAAACTATAGACTTACATCAAACTGCGTTAATACCTTGATCTTGCAGGATCTTCAGAAAGTCCAAGTATCATCTCACCGAAATATTAGAATCACAAGCCAAAAATGTCAACAGCAACAATTTTAATTATTGAAGATGAATTGTCTTATTGGTCTCACTATAAGCGTAAGCTAGCTCCTCTGGGTTTCTTATTTGAAATGGCGCGTCACCCCAAAGAAGCTGAAACGGTAATGAAGGGTTTCCAACCGAATCTAATATTGTTAGATCTGAGTTTCGATGGAAGTTCTCCAGATACAGGTCTCAATTTCCTTTCCAAAATACGAGAAGATTTTCCTGATATCAAAGTTATTGTGATTACTGCCTCCACTGATCGACAAGTTGCTCTTGAAGCCATACAACGGGGTGCCAGCGATTTTCTTGAAAAAGGTAGCGGATTTCTGGATGCGCTCCGATTCCGAGTACAGGCGGTTTTTGAACGTCTGCAACTTGAACAACAAATTGAAGTCAACAATGAAGGGGAAATCAATCGCGTTGGTGGTTACCCTTACGGTCCAGGGAAAGTCATGGTGGGTACATCACGGGAAATGCGAACGACTTACGAATTCATCGATAAAGTGGCCAAAGTCGATGAAACGATATTAATTATGGGTGAAAGTGGAACTGGTAAAGAGTTAGTCGCTCAAGCTGTCCACTATCATAGTCAGCGATCTGATAAGGTTTTCTTGCCGCTTAATTGTGCCGCTTTCCCAGTAGAGCTAATTGAAGATGAACTTTTTGGTCATCAGCATGGTGCGTTTAGTGGAGCAACAAGTGATCGGGCTGGTGCCTTTGAAGCAGCTGATGGAGGCATTATTTTCTTAGATGAAATCGGTGAGATGCCGATTTCCATGCAACCCCGGCTTTTGCGTGTACTACAGGAGAAAAGAATTAAGCGAATTGGCGAGAATGTGGAACGAACAGTGGATGTACGTGTAATTGCAGCAACCAATCGCGATCTTACGGAAGAAGTTAGGCTCGGAAATTTCAGAGAGGATCTCTATTATCGACTGAATTCGCTACCCATTCACTTACCTCCGTTGCGACATCGGAAGGAAGATTTACTGTTGTTGATCCGCTATTTTTCCGATTTTTTTTGTCAACAGTACAGTGTTCAACGGCGCTTTACTTCTGAAGCAGTGGAGCATATGCAAAAGCATGATTGGCCAGGGAATATTCGCCAGTTACGGGACCTCATTCAACGTTCAATTTTGATGTCAGATCGGGAAGAAATCTCGGTGCAAGATTTGGATTTCTCAAGTCATCCAGAGGCGGAAACGGTTGTGACTGATCTGAGTTCGGTATCGCCGAGTGACGAATCGGACGTTCAATCCTATGTTGATGTGCGTCGGGCTTTTGAGGCATGGTATGTCAATGAAGTTCTCCGAATCACTGATGGTAACCAGACACGTGCTGCCCAACTTTTGGATATAGACCGAAACTCTATTCGACGAATACTGAAACGTGCTGTGGACTTAGAAATAGATCTGTGATTTGACTCCTAATAATATGAAGAACCGTCCACCATCATTCCTAACAAATCGGCAGATTTAGAAGGATAAATAACTTCGGATTCACCGTATTAGGGAAATAATGGATAAAGATTAATAAAGGATTCGTATGTCAAATTTCTTGCCAGCCAACCCAAATTTCTTGTCACCCAAACCAACGCCATTTCTGATTAAACTAGGTAAATGGCTTGAACCCGCACTAACACGGACTTTGCATAAAGTTTCAAAAATTGATATTGACGCAGAATCAAAAGCACGTGTTGNGGCTATTGAAGGATTCTCAACGGTATTTTTGCCAAACCACTCTGATTATGCGGACGCTTATGTCATTATGGGGTTCTCTCGTGAAATAGGACGCAACTTGTATTATGTTACTGGACGNGAACTTTTTGATGAAGGCCCACCATTTTTTCGTGGTATCCGAACGTCCATTATGCAGCACCTTGGTGGCTATTCAATTCTGCGTGGATCTCCGGATCGCAATTCGTTTCGTACCACACGAAAAATACTGAGTCAGGANAANGGNTCNATCCTTATCTTTGCTGAAGGTGGTGTTTCACGGCAAACGCAGACGGTAATGCCGTTTGAAAGCGGTGTCTTACAGCTATGTTTCTGGGCACTTGATGATATGAGGAAAGCAGACAATCTGCAACCGGTCTATGCTGTCCCCATNGGGATAACATATTTTTGTAATTTGGATATGACCATCGAAATTGAGGAGTCAATCGTNCAACTGGAGGAAGCGATTCTACCANCCGACCAGCAAAAAGGGCAAACTATAATTGATCGACTTCGAATNCTTACGACAATCATAGTTTCAGTATTGGAGAAGGAACACAAGATTGAGCCAGTTGAAGGCGCATCACTTTATTTACGGGTAGATCAAGTACGGGAACATGTCTTGNCTCAATTTGAGAATTTAGCGGGTGTTCCCAAGTCTCAAGGNGATCATTTCCGTAAACGAATTCGCNNCTTAAAGNNCGCTGTTGATTCGCAATATTTTCTAGACACAGATCAAATGACCCATTATCAAAAAAGGCGGCATCAAANCCANATTCAAAGGTTTATCCAGTTCTATTCAGATATCAANAGNTTATTTAATGTGGTTGCGATTTCAGAGCAAACCTTAACCCAGGCAGCAACACAAGAAAATATCCTTCAAGTTATCGANTGCTTGGAAGTCGAAGTGTTTGGTAAAACAAANCCNAANGGATTGAGGACAGCTAAAGTTCGAGTAGGGGAACCGGTTAATTTGCTCGATCTATATGAAACCTATAAAGCTGATAANAAAACGACTGTCNTTGACGTTACGAAACAACTAGAAAANACCNTTCAAAAAATAGTTNACGGCACGACAGATTGATTTCGTATTGGGCTGAATAGNAATCNAGTCNNNGAGTGAGTATGNTAGCCATCAGNTTGTATCTTTGCCATTTGTAAGTTGATNTTGGTTGNGGATCACTAACTAAATCTAACTATTATTTTATCTGTTATTNATTATGAAGAAACTGAGAGGTTTATGCAATNATCTAACGANATACACACTAACAGTCTTGGTATGCAGTTCGTCAGAATTGAATCAGGTACATTCAGAATGGGTATTGGGAAAATACCGCTTCCCTCAGAACTAACCGATAATACTTCACAGCAGCAATCACGAAANCCNGANCAACGCCCATATCTTCGTAATGGGGATTTTGATGAACNNCCATCTCATATGGTANCNATCACACAACCTTTTCAGGTCTCAAGTTATCAAGTGACTAACATNCAGTATGAANAATTTGATCCGACACATAGGGAACTGCGTGGTAAGCNGGGTTTCTCACAAGAAGATGATGAAGCNGTAGTGTTCGTTAGCTGGTATGATGCTGTTAATTTTTGTCAATGGCTATCAGAAAAAGAGGGNGTAACCTATCGTTTGCCGACTGAGGCTGAGTGGGAATACGCTTGTCGTGCTGGNACNACTACTTATTATCATACTGGAGACTCTNTACCGGCAGAGTTTTATAAGAATGCTAATGACAGTTGGTATCCGTCTGTTGGCCGAGGTGGTGGGCCTGAAGAAGAAGTNGTTCCTTTAATCGTCGGCCAGACACCGCCCAATTCGTGGGGGTTGTNTGATATGCATGGAAACGTAGAGGAATGGTGTNATGATTGGTATGGTCNTTACGAAGAAGTTGATCAGGTTNATCCCGTGGGACGGGAAAATGGTCTGTTTCGGGTGACCAGAGGAGGAAGCCATTCNACNCCTATCTATTATTTGCGATCTTCCAATCGAATTGGTACCTTACCGGAAGATAANTCCTGGTTAATNGGGTTTCGTCTGGTGATTGGTGAACTCCCNNAATCTGATCCGTTACCCAGCCTTGCACCCGAATTATGGTCTCAAGAGGTTTCTCAAACTCGGTTTGATTGGTCTGAAAAGTCAACTGAAGCCCAGCCGTATTTTTCTGATCCTAAACCCTTTATTCATATTCCCGATTCAGATCAAGTCCCAACCTTTGGTAAACACAATCATCAGCCATCCATCACTTGGTGTCCTAACGGGGATCTCNTGACNATTTGGTTCTCCACCTATTCTGAACGNGGACGAGANATGACGGTAATGGCTAGCAGATTGCGACATGGCCATGATGAATGGGATCCGCCATCTGAGTTCTTTGATGNTCCTGATCGAAACCTNACCGGTGCTGCTCTTTACAATGATAGGCAAGGCCAATTGTACCATTTCAATGGACTAGCTGCCGCTGGTACTTGGGGACCATTGGCACTAGTGATGCGTACCAGTACTGACAATGGGTGTACTTGGTCGACCCCACGCATAATCGGGTCTGAACATCAGAATAGGCATCAGGTTATCAGTGGTACTAGCCAAACCCAAGAAGGCTATCTGATTCAACCATGTGACGCTGTTCCCGGCGGTAGTGGTGGTACTGCGATTCACATCAGTCGTG
Source organism: Candidatus Poribacteria bacterium (assembly GCA_002729415.1). Taxonomy (GTDB): domain Bacteria; phylum Poribacteria; class WGA-4E; order WGA-4E; family UBA9662; genus UBA9662. Next base: position 34,691 of record PBXZ01000081.1, read on the forward strand.
ATGGTGGGCAGACTTGGAATGATCCTGGTGCTGGCAAACCCAAACCCGAATTTGCC
>PBXZ01000082.1:0-20141 GCA_002729415.1 Candidatus Poribacteria bacterium
TAATACTAATCCAACAGTTGAAGAATTGATCGAATGGGTTATTGATGCTCGGCAACGAACCTTCGACTTGATCGCTGACCTAAATGACAAGCAGATTATGAGTCCCTATTTGTCTATTGTAAACCCTTTGTTGTGGGAAATTGGTCATGTCGCTTGGTTTCAGGAAAAATGGGTTTTACGGGAGTCGTGCCGGCACAAGCCAATTAGAGAGGATGCTGATGAACTTTGGGATTCAATAGCCATAGCGCATCAGACACGTTGGCATTTACCGCTCCCATCACGTGATCAAACAATCAACTACTTGTGGCAGGTCCGAGATCGAGTTATTGAACAATTGGAAGGTGAAAATCCAAGTTCGGAACTATGCTATTTTGTTCGCTATACGCTTCATCATGAAGATATGCATAATGAAGCCTTTACCTATACTCGGCAGACATTGGCTTATTCACCCCCGCAGTTTTCAGGTCNNGATGTTTGTCATCAGATTCCTNATGGNGGAGGACCTTTACCCGNCGATGNCATGATTCCCGGNAGGACGTTTACATTAGGAGCAACTTTAGATCAANCATTTGTATTCGATAACGAAAAATGGGCGCATNCCGTCGAAGTGCATCCTTTTTCTATTGCGCTTGCTACGGTAACACAAGCCGAGTTTATGGCTTTTGTAGAAGAAGACGGATATCATCGGCGAGAATTCTGGAGCCAGGAGGGTTGGGAATGGNGAGAGANGGAAAATGCTGTCCATCCGGTNTACTGGAGAAAAAANGGGAATGGATCTTGGTTGCGTCGTCATTTCGATCAATGGTATTCTCTGGAACCACATCTGCCGATTATTCATGTTAACTGGTATGAAGCGAATGCCTANTGCCGCTGGGCGAAACGTCGGTTACCAACCGAAGNTGAATGGGANATAGCAGCATCTGCTGACCCNGTGGATTTAGNTCAACCCAAACGGCTTTTCCCTTGGGGAAGTGAATCACCTCATTTTAGTCGAGCCCACACAGATTGGCAAACGATGGGTTGTATTGATGTNGGNGCTTTNCCTNATGGTGATAGTGCTTTCGGGTGCCGGCAAATGATAGGTAATGTCTGGGAATGGACCAGTAGTATGTTTTTACCTTACCCTGGCTTTGAAATTGATTCCTACAAAGAATATTCCGAACCTTGGTTTGAGACACGAAAAGTTTTGCGGGGAGGATGTTGGGTTACGCGGTCTCGTATGCTCCGGAACACATGGCGCAATTTCTATCCTCCTGATCGGCGTGATGTTCTGGCGGGCTTTCGCACTTGTGCTTTGTAATAAGCCTCGGTTGAGAGATAATATTTTTGTGTTTCTCTGAGCTGTTGAATCTAATAAAGAAAAAAATGGAGTAATACCTTATGGTTTCAAATGATACTAACAACTTGAATACCCTAACAAGTTTGGCAAAAACTTGTGGCTGAGCTGCTAAAGTCAGTCCGGTCGGACTGGGAGAACTTTTGGCTAGGCTACCTCAGAAATCTGATGGCAATCTACTGGTTGGCTTTGAGACCAGCGACGATGCAGGAATCTATCGCCTGAACGATGAAGTGGCGATAGTTACCACCGCTGATTTTATTACACCACCAGTNGATGATCCCTANTTATANGGGCAAATTGGNGCNGCTAATTCTATCAGTGATGTTTATGCCATGGGTGGTAAACCCTTGACCTGTTTGAATTTGGTTGGGTTTCCTTCGGACAAGCTGGAACCAGAAGTGTTACATGGNATTATTGAAGGAGCGCTAAGCAAAATCACTGAATCTGGAGCCGTTTTGGCTGGNGGACATACTACTGATGATGAAGAGCCCAAGTTTGGGTTAGCTGTGACGGGGATTGTCGATCCAAACAATTACTGGCGTAACATNGGTGCCAAGCCCGGAGACGTTTTGATTTTGACCAAACCTATTGGTAGCGGTGTTATTTTTAATGCTAACTTGAAAGGGTGGGTATCACCATCAGCTTTGGAAGAATGTATTAATATTATTACCACGCTCAACAAAGACGCTGCCGAAGTCATGGGAAACTTTGAACCTCATGCAGTAACCGATATCACAGGATTCGGATTGGCAGGACACGCCTTGGAAATGGCAAAAGGATCGGATGTGACACTTGAAATTCAGGTGTCCGACGTTCCCATTATGAATCAAGCTCTNGATATGTACCAGAAAGGAATGAGTACGGGGGTAAATGCTGCCAATCGTGCCTTAATTCAGGATTTTACTCGTTTTGAAAAAACTTTGCCTCCATGGCATCAAGAGATTTTTGTTGATCCTCAGACCAGTGGAGGTTTGCTGGTTGCGGTCAGCGAATCTGTTGGTCAGAATCTTTTGAAAGCGTTACACTCCAGAGGTGTTGAAAACGCACGTCTTATTGGGCAAGTCACCCCTCTGGTGGAATCAAAACATTTAATCTTTACATAAAAGATATTTTGATTAAATTATGAAGCCTCATCTCGCTGTAGATCAAAAACCGACACAAAGCCGAAAGATCTGCATGGTGACACCCGCCCCCACTTACTCTCGTAAAGGTAATCGTGTTACAGCACTCCGATGGGCTCGTATTCTGCGGCAGCTTGGACATCAGGTAACCGTCCAACAAAGTTATCAAAGACTCAAGTGTGACTTGATGATCGCCCTACATGCACGTCGTAGTCATGAGTCCATGGTTCGTTTCCGCCAACGGCATGCTAATTTGCCGTTAATTCTTGCTTTGACTGGCACTGACCTGTATGGTGACATCCATTTGGATGAATCAGCGCAATTATCTTTGGATATGGCGGATATGTTTGTGTTACTTCAGCCTGAAGGGATCAACCAGTTGCCGTTGTCCATGCACCATAAAGCCGAGGTGATATATCAATCAGTTACACCGCCTCCAGGACAGTTTCAACCTAAAAGAGGCGTTTTTGAGATATGAGTAATAGGGCACTTGCGTCCCGTGAAGGACCCTTTTCGAACTGCTGACGCAGTTCGGCTACTCCCTGCGTCTTCCCAAATTAAGGTGTTACATGCGGGGGCAGCTCTAAGTCCAGATATGGAATCAGAAGCCTTGGCTAAAACCAAATCAAACCCACGCTACAGTTGGTTGGGAGAATTGCCACGTTGGAAAACGTTGCGGTTATTAGCTGGTAGCCGTCTGTTAGTTTTGACTTCTCAGATGGAGGGGGGCGCTAACGTGGTTTCCGAAGCATTAGCTTGCTCTATCCCTGTTATCTCGTCACGAATATCCGGTTCAATTGGTCTCTTGGGAGAAGACTATCCTGGATACTTCCCAGTAGGCGATACACAAGCATTAGCTGATTTGCTTCATCGTCTAGAGACAGATCAGTCATTCTACTTGAGTTTGAAAGCGTGGTGCCACCGACGGAAAGAAATTGTCAGCCCTGATAGGGAAAAACAGAGCTGGGAATGTTTACTGCAAAAGATTTCAGCTCGTACAACACAAATTGAATAAAGAGACGTTTTAAGTCGTAATCCCTTTCTTCTACTCTGCTGAACTAGCTAATAGTTCTTCTACNTCATCTTTTTTAGGCCGCTTTTGCGTGTTACCATCACTTTGGCGTAATCCCCTTGGGATAATTATCCTATCTAATAATTCGAATAGTAAATGAATAAGTAGGGCTAGGAGAGCAACCGGTATAGCACCCTGTAAGATGTAAATTTCAGGCGCGTTGAGGTCGATACCGCTCAAGATNGGCTCCCCCAAACCACCAACACCGATGAAAGCCGCAATAGTTCCCAACGCAACAGTCATGATACCGCTGGTTTTAATGCCCGACAGTATGGTTCGGGATGCCATGGGTAGGAAGATTTTTGTCAGCTGAGCACTTGGTTTAAGTCCGATAGCTGCCGCAGATTCGCGCAATTGAACCGAGATAGTCTGTAACCCTGTTGCGGTGTTGTGGACAATGGGCAATAGGGCATAAAGAACTAATGCTGTTATCGCATTTTTCTCAGATATGCCTAAAAACGGAATAAACAAAGCGAACAGGCAGAGCGATGGTATGGTATAGATAATTCCTGTTATCCCAAGAATTAATTGGCTGAATATTCCTGGTTGGCTGGCAATGATTCCCAGTGGAACACCAATCAGCACAGCAAAAATCATGGTCAGCAGAACCAATTTCAGATGCTGGAATGCGAATTTCGCGACTTTGCTCGTAAAGCTTGCACTTGTAGGAGTCAACATAGAATTTGANGGAGACTCTTGAGTTAGANCAGATTTTATTTGGCTGAAATAGAGCGAAGCGGCAACAGTATAGTCTTTTTCTTTTTCGGCTTTCTGGTTCAGTTGCATCATCAGTTTTTCGTCGATTGTTTCTTCCAATGTCTTGATGATGTTGATGGATTTGGAGTCGATGTCATTTCGATAAAGAAAGACGGCATCGTANTTGGGAAAGAACTCCAAGTCATCGATTAATACTGTCAGCTCAAATTCCAGTAGTTTTGCATCGGTGGAATAGGCATCCATTAAATCAATGTCGTCATTTCTAAGAGCAACATAAGCCAATTCATGAGCCATTCCCTTGACGTTTTNCATCTGTAANTTATAGTGTTTGGATAGACTCTTCCAGCCATCTTGCCGGTTNAGAAACTCNTGAGTCAACCCTGCTGTTAAAGAAGGATGATTTTTCAGGTCACTGATCCGTTGAATTCCCAAATTTGATGCTTTATCTTGTTTCATAGCGATGGCGTAGGTGTTATTGAATCCCAGTTTCCCAGTCATAGACACGCCGTATGTTGATAATTTCTTTTGCATTTGTTCAAATGTCAGATCAGTTTCTGATTTTAGGATAGCTTGNCGAATAGTGCCTGTGTAATCGGGGTAGAGATCGATATCCCCATTCTTGAGAGCTTCCCAAACGATGATAGTTCCACCCATNCGTTGTTTATGTTCAACGGTAACTGCGTTCTTTTGGAGCAGGTGTGCGNTGATCTCTCCCAGTACAACTGATTCGGAAAATTTCTTCGATCCAATAGTGATCTCTTGAGCTCTAATGGAACTGGTCAATAGCAAAATAATGATACAACATACGCATAGGTACTTAAGACGTAGGAAGGGAATCATATTTCGATCAAGCTCCTTTGGCTAGTGATAAATTTGGTGACGAACGTATCAGCTGGTTGATTCTTTAGTTGTTCAAGTGTGCCTTGTTGCATAACCTGTCCCGATTTGAGTAACACAAGAACGTNACCGAGATACGCTGCCTCATGCAGGTCATGGGTAACCAATATTACTGTCTTTCCCAGACTCTGAAAGATATCCTTCAACTCTTGCTGAAGGCTAGAACGAACAATCGGATCTAAAGCGCCTAGCGGTTCATCCAACAACAAAACATCTGGGTCGAGGATTAGCGCACGCATGAGACTGACTCGCTGTCGCTGTCCACCAGACAGCTCTCCAGGGAAATTATTCAGTAGGTCGGGTGGGAAATCCGTTAGTTGGCATAATTCTTCCAAACGTTGCTGTGTTTCCGTTTGAGATTGTTTTAATTCTTTTGGCATAAGCAACACATTCTGACTCGCAGTCAAATGTGGAAATAGTCCTCCATCCTGAATGACNTAGCCTGTGCGTCTACGGATCTCCAAAATATTGTGNGGTGAAATGATCTGCCCTTCGAACTCAATGATACCTAAAGTTGGTAAAATCAGACCGTTGATCAGCCTTAATATGGTTGATTTGCCACATCCGCTGGGACCAATCAAAGTAGTAACTTTTCCNTTTTCAATACTTAAATCAGTGGGACAAAGGGCAACTACGCTTCCATAGTTTTTGCTGACATTTTTTAATTGAATCATTTTAGCTTTCCTGGTTTAACTGAGGACGTAACATCACAACTGAGAACCACCCCTTTTCGTCCTGCCACTGTTGTTCTATTTCAAACCCAGCTGCTTGACTGATTTCGTTGAAATGTGTAATTGTATATTTATAGCTGTTTTCAGTATGAATATATTCATCTTCGCTTAAATTGTATGATTCTCCGGTGTCCCGAATAAACACAGACTGATCAACACGGCTAATCAGCCGCATTTCGATCCTGGATTCCGACTCGATAAACGGAGCCCAATGATCAAACTGATTAACGACAAAATTAGCACCAATTTCGCGATTAAGCCGAATCAATAGGTTTTTATTAAAGGCTTCCGTTACTTTGGAACTGTCGTTGTAGGCCGCTTCAATAATAGAAGTTTCTTTAACTAAATCGACACCGACAAGCAACCTATCTGATGGAGACATGTATTTCCCAACTTGTTGGAGGAAAATTGAAGCTTCGCCTGAATCAAAGTTACTAATGTTGCTACCCAAAAAGAGGATTAAAGCAGGACTGATACTTTGTTCTACTAAAATCGGCATGGCGGCCTGATACTCGGCCGCCATGGCAGTGACAGAAAGCTGATTGTATTCCGTCAACAGTTGAATAGAGGACTGTAGCAAGAACTCGGATGAAATATCGATAGGAATATAGTGTAATGTTGCTTGTTTTTCAAGAATAGCATCGATTAGCAGACGTGTTTTGTCAGAGTTCCCACTTCCGAATTCAACTAAAGAAAGATCTTGAGAAGAACCTTGTATTATCTCAGCCGCTTTGGCTTCAAGTATTTGTTTCTCAGTTCTTGTAATGTGATATTCGGGCAGCTGACAAATTTTTTCAAACAGTTCCGAACCAACTGTATCATAGAATAACCAACATGGTAAAGATTTCTGGATTTGTGATAGACCTCTACGCACTGCAGAGATAATAGATTCCAATTGTTTGTTGGATTCTACCTCAACCAGATTGACACCAGAAACCACACGGCTTTTGTTTTGCAAGTCTATCCTCGTTAGATTGGCTGCAAGTACTTACTTGAAAAAACTACTCAAACTTCTAAATTCTAGAGTGAGATAACAATGAAGTTAATACGTTTGGAGATATTGATAAACATTTAGTTTGAAAGCTATTATTTGATTTGAATATCTAAATCGTCTTCATCTTCCTGGTTGGTCTTCAACCAAGTTTTTGCTGTTTTAATATGAGGTAAATCTGGATCGGCGTTTCGCCAAGATGAAAGAAAATTCTTATAAGCTTGAGTTGCTTTGATCTTTTTACCCGCTAATGCGTACGATTTGGCAATTCCAAACAGTGCGTGCCCACTATTGGGTCGGAATGGTAAAACATCTTGGTAGGCCTTTCGGGCATTTTCCCAGTCTTGAATCCTAAGGTATGCTTTGGCCAAACTTTCTTGCACTGGACGAGGATAGAAGGGAGGATCACCCACAAAAGATTTTTTCCCTTTTTCTATAGCATTTTCAAACAGCTCAACTGCTTCTTCATGATTGCCTTTTATACTTGCAACATTCCCTCGCAATTCCAAAGATGCTATAGCTAGCCGGTTAATTTCGCGATCTGATAGACGCTGGTTGCCAGATTTGGATTTGTCAAAACTAAATTGCCAAAGGGAAGCGTCCAAAGCCATTGCCAATTGATTAGCTAGATTTACATTTCCTTGATCTAATGCAGCCATTGCCTTAGCGAACAGTAGAAGGTGTTTTTGTAAATCTTTAGCCCTTATGCTTATGTTTTTAGGCATCTCAATTAAGCTGTCCACAACGGCTTGCCAGAAACCAAATCGTAGATTAAAATCGGGTATAGTGAAAAGCGATTTACGCTCAAAGTACCAGTACCAGGGTGACTCAGATACTTTATCGTTTGCTGTGTCTTCCCTTCTTTTTAATGGTAATTTTGCTAGTTTTTGGCTCCATTTCATTCCGTCCTGATAACGACCAGATTCAGCACAGTTAGCAGCTATAAACTGCAGATTATGCCAGTAATTCCAATTATCTATTGGTTCGATGTTTTGCAGCCTAAGATAGTCTGAATCGGTTTTAGCAGAATCAGCAAAGCTTTGATAGGCTCTCTGATAATCACCTGCTTTGAAAAAGATATGTCCAGGCATATGAACAATATGACCAGACTTAGGGGCCAATTCAGCCAATTTCTCAGCACTGTTGAGTGCTGTTTCGGGATGTGCATCTTCCAACCCATGTATCCAGTAATGATGCGCACCGTGGTGATTCGGATGAGAATTTAAAATATTCCGTAAAATCGATTGGCTATAAATTGTTCCTTTCTTTGGACGCTTTTCTTTATCATATCCTCCAGATGTTCTACCGAGGTAACCTGCGTAAAGCAGTTTGGCTTCCACATCGTCTGGATATTGGTCAATTAATGTCTCCATCTCTCTGACGTATCTTGTTCGATCATTCTTATTCAGTGCGGATGCGGCTCGGATATAGTATTGTTCGTATTGGTTAGCCTTAGGACTCAATTCAATCGCTTTATTTATAGCGGTTGTTTGCATTTCGGCTTTTTGATCTTCCATAATAAGGGGCCTACTGCGAGATAATGCCATATAAATTCCCCAATAGGACATCGCACAGGAGTCATCGTACAGTATTGCTTCCTTAAACGCGCGCAGGGCTTCAAACCACCAAAAGCAGTGTAAGAGACTAAGTCCTTGGTTGAAATATTTTTGGGTCATCTCAGATCGAGTAGTAATCAAGAGTGAACTATTCCCAATACCGTCAACCAATGTGGGAGATTTGTAAGGGGTAAAATAAGGCCAAAACGATTCAATGTCCGTTTTGGATTCTTCTGTTTGTTGTTGGGATTGGTCAGAAGATAATACTGGGTTAAACACTAGCAGTAAGAATAGTGGAACTACCAAGTATTTCATAGATTGTCACAGCCCCGGATGCAAAGACAAAACATTTAGGATAATGCTTAACTAAATATGACCAGAAGAATTGTAGCACTAATTATAATGATTGACAATTCTATCTCGGTTAGCTTAAACCTTTGAATCTGATCATAAAAAGATCGGCCAGCAGCAATCATAGCTGCGACTTGTTTCAAGTATGATCTGCTGCGATAATTGTTGACAGTCCTCAGTTGATAATCTATAATCTGAAAACGCTATTTTGCTAACAGCATTTACCAATTTTGGAACTAAAGATTGAATGATAGCCACGTGAGCCAAAAATCCATCCAACTTCTTAAAGGCCTGACACAGGCCGATGCTATTTCCGGACATGAATTTGAGGTGAAATCAATCTTTCGATCCAGATTGGAAAAAGCTGGGGACATTAATCTAGATCGGATTGGCAGTATCTTTTGCACGAAGGTGGGTGATTCAGAGGCTCCTCGTGTTTTGCTCGATTCTCATATGGATGAGATTGGTTTCATCGTTCAGCGAATTACCTCTTCTGGATTTGTCAAATTCGTTACCGTCGGTGGATGGTGGCCCCATACGCTGTTGGCACAAAGAGTTAATATTCTAACCAAACATGATAAGGTGCCAGGGGTGATTGGCGCCACCCCACCACATCTACTGGATAAAGGCAAACGCGATCAGGTAATGGATCTACAGGATCTTTATATTGATATTGGAGCGGAAGATCAGCGTCAGGCAGTCGAAGATTTTGGCGTGAAACCTGGTTGTGCCATTGTACCTGTTGGTCCTTTCCTTCCATTAAAAAACCCTAAACTGTTTTCGGCAAAAGCCTTTGACAACCGTGTAGGTGTTGCCCTGGTTATTGAGACTCTTGAACAATTAAATAATCATCCTAACACCATCATTGGCTGTGGTACGGTACAGGAGGAAGTTGGGTTGCGCGGAGCAACTACCATTGGGCACTCTACCCAACCAGACGTGGCAATTGTCTTAGAATGTCCTCCGGCGGATGATATTCCTGGTTTCGATAGCGATGCAACTCAGGGTAAGCTAGGTAATGGATGTCAGGTTCGATTATTTGATCCTACTCATATTGCTAATCCTCGGCTAGCTGATTTTGTTATCCAAACGGCAGAAGAGCACAAGATCCCACATCAGATCGCTATCCGTCAGTCTGGAGGTACGAATGCTGGGGCAATTCACAAAGGCCATGCAGGTGTTCCTTCAATTGTACTGGGTGTTCCTGCACGATACATTCACAGTCATGTGTCCATTATTCATATCGATGATTACCATGCAACGTTGGATTTAATTCTGAAATTGGTTAGTAAACTGGATGAGTCGCTGGTCGATTCGTTTATTCAGTAAGAGGAGAAACGATGTCATATGCCTACACCCCGGGGCTCTCAGTAGCATCAGCTACAACAGTGCGTAGTGTTCGCCGTTTACCTTTAGTGGGAGAAGTTGTATCGGGAATAGGCAATCAGGTAAAGGCGGAAGACATCGTTGCTAAAACAGATTTGCCTGGTAATGTTCGAATCTTGAACGTTGCCAATTTGCTAAGTATTGAAGTGGCCGAGATAAATGAGTACATGTTAAAGAAAGAGGGTGACTTGGTTGCTCAAAATGAAATAGTTGCAGAAACAAAAGGTTTGTTTGGTGTGTTTAAGTCACAGGCCATATGTCCAACCGATGGTAGCATTGAGAGTATTAGCCAGATCACTGGTCAAGTTTTGATTCGTGAATCGTCAATACCTGTGGCGGTGAGAGGTTATGTTGATGGTACAGTTGTTGAAACTTTACCTGAAGAAGGTGTTGTTGTTGAAACATATGGGACTTATATCCAAGGGATTTTCGGAGTAGGTGGAGAAGCGGTTGGAGACCTTGATGTGATCGTTGATAATGCTTCGAGTTTGTTAACACCAAACCTAATTGATGATTCTCACCGAGGGAAAATTATCGTTGGTGGTTCAATGGTTAACCTCGAAGCAATACAATTAGCTATTGAGAAAAATGTCAAGGGTATTGTCTGTGGTGGTATTAGTGATAAGGATTTACATGATTTGCTTGGTTACGAATTGGGAATAGCTATCACCGGCTCAGAAGATCTTGGGATCACTTTGGTGGTCACTGAAGGTTTTGGCCAGATTGATATGGCCCAGCGGACGTTTGATCTACTGCGGCAAAGACAGGATATGCAAACATCAATCAACGGGGCCACACAGATTCGTGCCGGTGTTGTTCGACCAGAGATCATTATTCCATTTGAAGAGACCGAATCAGCAAAAAGGGCTGAGGTTCCGGCGAATGTACTCGAAATTGGGACCCAAGTACGTGTTATTCGGGAACCCCATTTCGGGAACCTTGGCCAAGTTTCCGCCCTTCCTACAGAACCTCAGCAGTTGGAAAGCGAGGCCAAGGTGCGNGTTCTCGAAATCACCNTNGAAAATGGAGCCCAAACGGTTTTGCCTCGAGCTAACGTGGANATTATAGAAGTGTANTATTGTTCTGATTATCAGAGAAGTGGATGACAGTGGGAAATTGACAATGGCCAAAACTCCAAAAAATAAAGTTAATCAGAGTCAAGAGATTACGAAGACAAAACCAGTAGTATCCAAATCTTCCAAAAGCTTCATGGAAAGAAGCCAGCAGGATNTNCAGAGTTTTCAGGCTGNCGCCGAACATATCAGTCAGGCTGTTGAGGCATTGGATAATAAGAAATTCNATCAGGCTATTGAGCAATTTCAGAAGGCCATACAGCAGAATCAGGAATCAGCGGANGCTCATTTCTATTTGGGATTGAGCCATTTCATGCTTGAACAGTATGAAGAAGCAGTCATATCTTATAAAACAGCCATTGCCTGTGAACCTGGTGATTCGATGATGTACTTACATTTAGGAGTTGTCTGCCAAATACTTAATCGGTTGGAGGAAGCGGCCGAAGCTTATAAACACACTATCGCGCTTAACCCNGATGATCCGGAAGGCTATTCCCGACTAGGGGCTGTTTTGTCAGATCTTGGGCAAAGAGATGAAGCACGTATTGCTTTCAAGAAAGCACTCGCAGTAAAATTGAACGCTACAGATTCTTGATTACCAATCTTTAAAAGCGTATGTTGGTTTCCCGCTTACCAATCCGATAATTCCCCAGATACTTCCAATTGAAAAAGCACCTAAAACCAACCCCAGAAAGAAAGGAAATGCTTTTCGATAAGCTCGGATTCCTCCATGTCTGAGAATCACCAATTTAATTACCCAGCCAAGAAAGAATGGGAACCACAGTTTATCNAAATGATAATAGCCAGCTAATGGGTAACCTAGCGGATGAATTGGCCACCATAGAAATCTGAGTCGCATGATAGTGTTGATTANGACGAAAACGACACCNAACCCCGTNGCTANAAGAAACATAATATCTGCTTCAATTGGACGTGTNATCCATCTTTCCATCACNGTATAGGCTGACACTCCACGCCATGCNCCGACACCACCCCATCTGTAATTCATCTGCAAAAATGCCCAGAAGGTGATTATAGACCCCAAAAAGGTAGCCAGTACCATCATTTTCCAGAGATGCCGTGTATTAATACCTGATCTGTCTGCTAGCTTGAAACTTTCCAGTGTGAATGGCATTGGNTTATTCCGCAACTCTTTGGTTGCTGTCCACAGTGGTGCTGCTACCGTAAGCGTTTGTCGTGTTATCCGTCGACTTCCCACTATGGCTACGATGAGTTGTAGNGGGCCAGAATAATGGATGCCTTGCAAGGGAGGTCCAAGTTCTGCNCGCATCCGCGTAAAGGCAAACATAATCACAAAGTANACGATGAAAAATGAGAAGGAAAACNAGANTGACATACCAGCCCACGCGAAGAATNCCACTATGAAAATTGTACCTCCGATCATGCCTGCCAACGCGGTTCGATATCGCATCGGTTCGTTTCGGTCATCAACTTCTTGNTTTATCTGCCAAGCGTGGTATATGGCATTGGTAATNGGTTTTCTAGCCAGCCATATGGACACANNAGAGATTCCCAGATATCCTCCTAGGATCTGCTGATCGGGTAGTGGGTATCCTGGCACATTGATCCCCAACATAGTGCCNACTACCCGTTGTATTTGCCAAACAAAAAATAAAAACCAGCAGGAAAACAGAAGATCTAATGGGATCAGGAATGCTAAACCGATCGCGTATGGATTCCAGTACATCGTCATTCTGCTAATTGCATTTAGTGGTGGTGAGGTAAAATGGGTTGATAATTTATAACTAAGTGTGAGAGAGGGNATAAANGGGAAAAGATGGCTTAGCCCNTTAAGTAGGCAGGTTCCTCCTGCCACCAAGGTGCCAATCCAAAAAAGTCGATTGCCAAAAAACAGACCACCTTCAGTTTTNACGGTCATTTCGAAAGGAAGATGGACTAGCGGATAACTCAGCTTTTCACGGTCAATCCACTGTTTTCGTATAAAAACNGTGATACATAACATGGTGAANACCAAGACTGTTAGATAAATTGACCAGAGGATCAATGGTTGCAGCCAAGCGAAAACATATTCTATCTGGTAGAACGATGATTCCCCTTCAATAAATTCGCGAATAANCTTATCATCGTTAATGGTTAATTTTGGAGGNACATAATTCCAAAAGATTGANTTCCAATCGTTNTCCGGTGTGGCAAACCAGTGAGCAGTGATCAGAGTGCAAAAGATGGTCTGACTNAAATCATGNCCACTGACAGTAATTGCCATGATCAAGATAATGTAGATTGTTAAAAGTTCCTTCTGTCTTAAGGCAAGATTTGGTGTCAATATCTGCAGTGGAACGTTAAACATGACCACGAGCNACAANCTGAAAATAGCGTTGAAGAAGATAGCCATCGTTGTTGGATATTGAGTGCCCCAGACCGTTTCCCANTGCACAACTAAATAGACGTTGGNTGGTAAGAAAAGCAAGGCNATCANTACCGCCCTGAAAGTGACGCCGCGGTTGTCTTCAGAATGTTTTAGCATTTACTGTTTAATTAGGAAAAGGTTGTGATAGTAGAATCGTTGGAAATTTTCAAANGAGTTGGAGGGAGTACTTCAANCACTAATGAGGAAAAAGCAGGTGTTTGCTTTTTCCTCATTAGTGTAGTGGTGTTNAGANATAATCTGTNATNTNTAACACTNGCAATGTTGGTGTTTCAGTTAACGTGTTAGNTCAGTCCANAGCGCGCGGTAAAAATTCATGAGGCGAATTGGGTCTGAACTGCCAGCAATTTCAGCTAANGTGAATCCTTGATACCCCGATTCCTTCAGTGATGTAAAAAGNTCGCGCCACGGGTATTCTGTACGATGCAATTCAGTNATNTGNACCAGACCGATTTTACCTTTCACTAGATTGAACGGTTTTTGTATAGAGCCATCTTCTACCTCACCNAAATTCGAGTTCCAGCAGACATAGACATTTGGATGGTCAGCCACATCCATAATTGTACGAATATGACGCAGTTCAGATGTTCCACCNCCATGAACTTCTAGCCGNATTTGGACGCCTAGGTTATTGGCAAACTCGCCACATTCACGNAGTGAGTTACCAATTTGNTCNAGNGTCTGCTCGACGGAAACTTCCTGAGGCAANCCGTTTGGTCTGACTTTAACTCCGGGTGCACCAACATCTGCCGCCAACTTGGAATATTCTTTGGTCCCNTCGATATTCTGGCGGACAATGTCTTGGTCANTGGAATGATAATCAAAAGCTGATCCTAGTCCAGCCAACTCAACTGGTGAATCTCCAAAAGCTTGNNGGATCTCTTCACGCTGNCTGGCCGACAGTTCAACTTCCACTTTGTGTGCATGAGTGGTCCGGAGTTCAACACCNTCGAATCCCGTATCTTGGCAATTTTTAATAATAGTAGGTACATCCCAATCTTTGGCCATGTTGTAAGTNACTAATCCAAGTTTCATAGAAATTCTCCAATTCTTGATAGTTAATTTATTTAATTNAAAGCNCTGAAATATGAATACTGANCTTTGTTATGTTTTAAATTGATGATGGTGGTGTCGAAACAATGGCGATATTCTTNGGTCCNTTGAAATTTAGAACGATTTCCTGATATNNNACATGGTTGTCTCGATAAAAATTCNTGATTGCGNTCAATAACTCTTTTTGNCCACGTCGATGTTGATCCCAAAAGTTACAGCATGGAATCATNACTACCGGNCGAATTAGNGCTGNCTCTCCCANTTCACGTAACGCACCNTCCGGATGCAACCCAATCAGCAAATCATAATAGTCGGNCATTTCCGGTAGAAAAGGTTCTTGACGATGTTTGATNCCTTTGACCGATGTTTGGCGTGGATCTATTAACTCACAGTCTAGGTTTTTTTTATTCAATATACGTGTTAGGATTCCTTTGCCGCCAGCTACGTCAGCAATGTNGCGTACCTGTTTCCCAAACTGAGTTACNACAAAGTCGGCAACTACCTGAAANCGGTTNGGATCTCCATACACTAGATGTTGTTGTCTNGACATCAATTACTACCAACATTTAAACTCAAANNAAATNTTGGGTGTCAGGNNGATAATCGTGTTTTATTGNGTTTCGTGGAANCTAATCTCTNGCTGAAAATTTATCTCAGACATGCCNATTTGTCAACGACTAAATGGGTNTTCTCNTNACTTGACTCTGGTTGATTGCTATGCTAAACTAGCCTTGAATGGGTGGGGCGNCTCAAATGATTCTGNCAGTTGATATTGGCAATACGACTATTCAACTAGGTGTTATTGCAGGAAATCAAATTCAGGATCGCTGGAGNCTTCAAACCAANCGGCTGAAGTTATCAGATGAATATGCGGTACAGATATTCGAATTGTTCCGTTTAAATAATGTCGTTGTATCGGGNTTTGAAGCNGTNGTTGTCAGTTCNGTTGTACCTTCTGCTGGTAGGGAATTNNCTGCCATGTGNCGTCGCTATCTTGAGATTGAACCCGTTGTTGTGTCACCCGACCTTGATTTAGGTATTGATTTACGTGTTGATCAACCGGAAGAGATTGGGGCGGACAGGATAACAACAGCTATTGCAGCCTTTTCGGAATATGGGGGCCCGCTAATCGTTGTTGATTTTGGTACAGCGACTACCTTCGATGCTGTGGCTGAGGATGGAGCTTACCTTGGTGGGGTAATCGTTCCAGGTATCCAGATATCAATGAATGCTTTATTTGATCAGGCAGCACTTCTCAGTAGAGTTGATCTGTCAATGCCCCCACAGGTTATTGGNACCACNACCAAATCATGTATTCAATCGGGATTTTATTTTGGGTTCTTATGCCAGATGGAAGGAATCATTGATCGAATTAAAACGGAGTTGAACACCGAGGTCAAGGTCATCGCCACTGGAGGATTGTCGTCGTTAATTGCTGATAGTTCTGTCAAGATCGATGTTGTTGATCCTGATCTGATGATAAAAGGNCTTTATACAATTTTTCGACGGATCCAGAAGAAAAACAGATGAATCAGAAACAGATCTATATCGTTTCGGGTGTTGCCTGCTTCATCTTGCTTGTTTTAGCAATTTTGCTAGGNAGTTCNCGTGCNACGCTGAATGATATCAATCAGCAANTTATCATTGTTACTGATGAGAAAACTCAACTGGAAGACGAATTGGATCGAACGCAACGAGAGCTTGACGCTAAAGTTAGACAAATCCAAGCGCTAAAAGGAATGATTAAAGATATTCAAGGGNCTGGCTCCGATTCTCCTTGAACCATCCATAATTGAGATTTACCCGGCTAGTTTTGATANATCTAACGAGTCGAAAAAATATTGCTTAGNGTCCCCTTCTATAACATGATNGTGCTCCGCTTATCATGGATAACCGATTGTGNGCATAATCCGAAAATTATATAAATCCCTCTGTTTGATTTGCCCAAAATTCATGTGAATAATGAGGGATTCCACTTCCCTTGTAAAAACCAGGAGTCATAATTGTTATCAAGAAAGATTTATGCTTNTTTAATCTCAATTTTACTTTTTGTTTGTTTGCTGTNAATGGTTCTTTCAGCTGAAGCTGAGAAAAGGTTGCCAGCAAGAGGACAGAAAGGTATGGTTAGTACTTCCCACCCATTGGCATCTGAAACAGGNATAGAGATACTGAAGCAAGGAGGAAACGCAGTAGATGCTGCTGTGGCGATCGCTTTTGTCCTNGGTGTGGTAGAGCAATACAGTTCAGGGATTGGTGGGGGAAGTTTAATCTTGATTCGTCTAGCTGATACTGGTGAGGTTCTATCTGTAGATGCACGCGAAACGGCACCAAGGAAATCGAAGCGAGACATGTATCTTCGTGATGGTAAGGCTATGCCNAGCCTAAGTAGGACTGGAGTTCTGGCTGGCGGGACCCCTGGAACAGTGGCTGGATTGGCACTGATTTTGAGAAAGTACGGTACCATGTCACTGGCAGAAACGATGGAACCCTCCATACGTTATGCTGAGGATGGCTTCAAACTGACTCAACGACACGTCAATGCTATCAAATCAAGCAGGAAAAAGCTGGAGAAATTCCCTGAAAGTACCAAGGTCTATCTTCCGAACGATAAATTGCCGGAAACCGGATCATTACTGGTACAACATGATTTGGCTGCCACATTGAAATCAATCGCAAATAATGGTCCGAATGCCTTTTATCATGGAGAGATTGCAACCAAAATGGTGAAGTTCATGGAGAAAAACGGAGGATTAATTACCGCTACCGATTTGGCCTTGTATCAAGCTAAACTTAGGCAACCGATCCATGGCACCTACCACGGATACGATGTCTATTCAATGCCCCCGCCTAGCTCTGGCGGTATCCATGTGATACAGATTCTCAATATCCTGGAGGGTTACGATCTAAGTAAAACTGAGCGATACGATGCTGAGTTTACCCACCTGCTGGCAGAAGCAATGAAACTGGCCTTTGCTGACCGTGCTCACTTCCTCGGAGATTCAGATTTTGTTGATGTTCCGGTTAATGGACTGATTTCAAAGTCTTACTCTAACAAACAAAGGTCGAAGATTAATACCGATCTAGTACTGGATCTTGAAAAACATGGAAATCCATTGCCTTACGAAAGTGAGAATACGACACATTTTTCAGTATTGGATCAAGATGGCAACGCAGTATCCATTACTCAAACTGTCAATACCTCTTTTGGATCTGGAATGATCATCGAAGGCACCGGAATTATCCTCAACAACGAGATGGATGATTTTAGCGCTCAACCAGGCGTTCCCAACATTTATGGTTTGGTTGGTGCTGAAGCGAATTCGATCGCGCCGCAAAAAAGGCCGCTAAGTAGCATGAGCCCAACCATTTTGTCAAAAGACGGCCAAACGTTTATGGTGATCGGTAGTCCAGGTGGTCCACGCATTATTACGACAGTGGTACAAGCCATTATCAACGTTATCGATTATGGAATGGATATCCAGTCAGCTGTCGACGCCCCTCGAATTCATCATCAATGGAGACCAAACAAATTGCGTGTCGAAGCTGAATATCCGATTGATACTTCAACAACACTGTTAAATTTGGGCCATCAAATTGAACAAAAAGGTAGTTGGAGCTTGGCACACGGAATTACTTTTGAAGCCAACACTGGAATTATCTATGGTGGTGCAGATCACCGAAATCAGGATAGTCTAGCTATTGGCTGGTAATAACATATCCTTGGTATACGAAATTTCTTGACATTATTTGAATTCGCTTATATGGTATGCTCGAATTAAACAAATGCGGAGGAAAACACCATGTATTTTCTTAGAGTCAGCTTGATTTGTCTTTTTGTGGTTGGTTTGATGGTTGGTTGTGCTTCTCAGAAAACTGAAGTTGCTGAGAAAAGTGCCGCACCTGCTGCCAAAGAAAGTGCNGCACCTGCAGCAGCAGCCAAGGAAGTTAGCTTAGCTGTTACTGGTATGACGTGAGGTGCTTGCGTTGCCAAGGTGCAGGATGCACTGGCTAAGATTGATGGCGTAATTAACGCAGCTGTGTCAATGCCAAATTCAGCTGTTGTCAAAGTGAACGAAAGTGTAACTGTTGCTCAATTAACCGAAGCTGTCACTGGTGCTGGGTTTAGTGCCAAAGTTTCTAAGTGATAACATTCCCTGACCATATTTGACTTTGCCGTTACAAATAATATGATTTATTAACCTTAGNAGGAAAACATCATGTATCTTCTTAGAATCAGTTTTATCTGCTTACTTGNAGTAGTGGTAATGATAGGTTGTGCTTCCAAAACAGCTGAAATTGCCGAAGCCCCTGCTACTCAGGCAGTTAGTTTGACTGTCAGTGGTTTGAAGTGTGGTAGTTGTGTTGGTAAAGTGCAAGACACACTTGCTAGTCTCGATGGCGTTTCTAGTGCCAACGTTTCATTACCGGATGTTGCTGCTGTCGTCATTAATCCCAGTAAAATTACGACTGCCCAATTAACAGCTGCTGTGTCGGGCGCCAAGAGTTGCTGCCCAGTAGACTTTACCGCTCAGGTAACTGAGTAGTTCTTAGAAGACTTAGCTGTCTAAGCTATTCTTAATTATTAAAGGTCGAGGAGACTTTAATCCTTGGCCTTTTTTTGTTATCTGAAGTTCGAGAGTCCCACCCTTGTCGGCCTAAATTAGATTTTGTCGTATCAAAATACGTACTTGCCTTAACCCTCAGCAACTTTTCGCATGCATAAATTAATCTTTGGTGGTAGTATGTNGTTTATAGGATTTAGTGGATTAAATATCATCTCAAGCGTTGCCATGGTGGTGTTTGATCGAATCACTTTGCGTGCTATTATTCCAGCCAGAAAACGGTTATCTCGTTCAAATAACAAGGGAATTCAAAATGAAAATTATTGTTGACGAACATCAAGGCAAAATTGATGTGGATACACAGGAAGGGGAATATACCGAATTTACTATCACCCTTCCTAAAAACAGTGAGCCAGAGTCTGATTAGGACCTATTTATTTTCTTCCGGAAACGGTTTACGGATATCGTAACGACCTTCCTTAGTCACCACAAGTGTTCCGTCTTCTATCATTAGGTCAAGTGGAGATTCACGAGTTTCAAGCGGCATATTAACCACATTATTGATGCGCAACGATTCGTAAATAGCCATCATAATTTCTATGGTATAACGGGCTTGTCGGCCACTGCTACGATGTTCATCAACTTTACCTTCCATCCAGTCAATCAGTTCCTGCACCTGGTTGGTTTCCACCGGAGCAGGTTCAATTTCTTGCCAATCACTTTCTTTCTGATTCAATAAAAGGACGGTACCGGAACTAACTTTGATCTGCCCTTCGGTTCCATAGATGCTTGGCATTGGAATCTTGGGTTCAGGTAAATCTCCTTCGTATACAGCTCGTGTACCACCTTCAAAACAGACCAATCCCATGCACAAATCTTCGCAGG
>PBXZ01000083.1:0-23732 GCA_002729415.1 Candidatus Poribacteria bacterium
ATCTGCTGGGCATGATTGCTTATCAAGTTGAAAAATATGACCTTGCTATTAATTTAATTAATCAGGCTATTGAAATAGATAATAGGCAACCAATATTCTTTCACAATCTTGGTCTAGTGTTAAAGGATCGAGGAGATTTGGAAGGCGCTATCCGTGTTTATCAACAAGTTGTCAGAACAAATCCAAAGGATTCTGAGGCCTATAACAATTTGGGTAATGTCTTACAGGAAAATAAACGATTTGAAGAGGGTATTACTGCATATCGTAAAGCTATAGAGATAAATTCTAACTTCGCTGATGCACACAGTAATTTGGGAGTAGCCTTAGTAAAACAGGAACGATTTGAAGAGGGTATTGTTGCATATCGTAAAGCTATAGAGATAAATTCCAACTTCGCCGATGCTTATTATAATCTTGGTAACGCACTTCAGAAAAAAGGGGACGTTAGAGACGCTATCCAAGCTTATCATAAGGTTCTCGAAATCGACCCAAATTACGCTGAGGCCTATAACAACCTTGGTGTTTTAGCTCAGGAAGAAGGTCAGATGGAGGATGCACTTAAATACTACCAATGTGCAATTAAAGTTAACCCCAACTATGCTGAAGCGCATCGACACTACGGTATGGCCTTATTGCTAACAGGAGATTTCCTTCATGGCTGGAAGGAGCACGAATGGCGGTGGCGTCGCCATAACATCTCATACCAGAAAAAGAGTTTCTCACAACCATGGTGGGATGGCTCAATTCTAGAAAGAAAAACTATTTTGGTTTGGACTGAACAAGGAGTAGGTGATGAAATCATGTTTGCCAGTATGCTAGATGACCTGCTGCAAATGAATGCCAATATCCTGGTGGAATGCGAACCTCGATTAGTTCCATTATTCCAACGTTCTTTCTCCCAAATCCAATTCTTTCCTCGGGAAAATCCATCCAACCCGAAATTACTAAATCCCAACATCGATTACCAAATACCTGTGGGTAGCCTGGGACAATGGCTCAGACAAGATGAAAGCTGTTTTAGAAAACCTCAACCATCCTATCTATTAGCTTGTTCTGATAAAGTATCAAAACTCAGAAGAAAGTATCAGGTTCTAGCAAAAGACAAATTACTCATTGGAATTTCTTGGAAAAGCACTAATCAACGTGTGGGAAAGATAAAAAGTACTAGCTTGAAAAATTGGACCACGATCTTATCACAACCGAACTGCTATTTTATTAATCTGCAGTATGGAGATGTCGATGCAGAAATTAAACAATACACCTCTGGCAGTACTATATATATAGATAAGGAAATCAATTCCTTGATGAGCTTGGATGATTTTACTGCTCAAGTTAGTGCCTTGGATCTAATTATTTCCACCTCCAACACCACAGTACATGTGGCTGGGGCCCTAGGGAAGGATGTTTGGACCTTGATACCCTACATATCAGATTGGAAATGGATGTTAACTCGGGAAGACACACCTTGGTATCCAACTATGAAGATATTCAGACAAAGTAAAATTGGGGACTGGGAAGGAGTATTCCTACGGGTTAACCAAGCACTAAAAACTTCTCAGGATACACATGGATACTGAATCTAAATTACAAGAAGGTATTGAATTACACCGAAACGGTCAACTACAACAAGCGGAACTAATATACCAGCAGATACTTCAAGTCAATCCGGAAAATGCCGAAGTTCTCCATTTATTAGGAACAATTGCCCATCAAGTTGAAAAATATGACCTTGCTATTAATTTAATTAATCAGGCTATTGAAATAGACCCTAATCAATCATCATTTTTCAATAACCTAGGTCTTACGTTACAAAAACAGGGAAGATTTGAGGAAGCCGTTCAAGCATATAAACAGACCATAGACCTAAATTCAGAATCCTCTGAATGCTACTATAACTTGGGAATTACGCTTAATGATCAAGGCAAATTGGAAGAAGCTATTCAAGCATACCGACAGGCTATTGAAATTAACCCTAACTACAGCAAAGCCTACAACAATCTCGGGTCAATATTAAAAAACCAAGGTAAGCCAGAGGAAGCTATTCAAGCCTATCGACAGGCTATCAAAAATAGTCCCAGCTATAGCGAAGCATATGACAACTTGGGAATTACGCTTAATGATCAAGGCAAATTGGAAGAAGCTATTCAAGCCTATCAACGGGCTATTGAAATCAACCCTAACCATATTGAAGCATGTAATAGCCTAGGTATCGCTTTCAAAGACTTAGGGAAATTAGAAGAATCTGTTCAAGCTTACCAAGATGCCATTAGAATTAATCCAAACCATGGGCCAACCCACAACAATTTGGGTAATGTCCTGAGAGATCAAGGCAAATTGGAAGAGGCAATCCAAGCCTATCAACAGGCTATTGAAATCAACCCTAAATTTCCTGAAGCGCATCATAATTTAGGAACATCTCTATTCCTAGCAGGAGATTTTAAAAATTGTTGGAAGCATTATGAATGGAGATGGAAATGTCCAAACACCCACCTCTCTCTCAAGGAAAGACATCTTCCTCAGACACGTTGGGAAGGTTCAGGACTAACTGATACTTCCATCCTAGTATGGGCTGAACAAGGAGTTGGCGACCAGGTTACATTTGCTAGTATGTTTCCTGATTTGTTACAAGCTGGTGCAAGAGTTACCGTTGAATGCGAACAACGATTGATTCCCCTGTTTAAACGATCGTTTCCCGAAATCCAATTTTATCCCCAGGAAAACCTTCCGCATACACAATTATTTGATACTAACATTAACTACCAAGTGCCTATGGGTAATTTAGGACGTTGGTTTAGGACGGATAGAGACAGTTTCACCCGGAACAAGCAATCCTATCTGACAGCTTGTCCGAAAGAAACGAAAAAAAGGAGAAGGAAATATAAGGAACTATCAAATGGAAGAATGCTAGTTGGCGTTTCATGGAAAAGTGCTGGTCCAGACCAAAGTTGGTCTGAGTCAAGAAGCATACCGTTAAATGACTACTGGATATCCGTACTCTCTAACCAAGATTGCTATTTTATTAATCTGCAATATGGCGATGTAAAACAGGAATTGGAGTTACTAAAATCAGAAACAGGTTTAATTGTATATAACGACCAAGATATCTGCACTTTTGAGAATTTGGACGGATTTGCCGCACAAGTTTTGGCCTTAGATTTGGTTATATCAATAGATAATACTACAGCTCACATAGCAGGTGCATTGGGACAAAAGGTCTGGACTTTATTGCCTCACATACCATATTGGCGATGGTTGCAGGATGTTGAAGATACGTTATGGTACAAAAACATGAGGTTATTTCGGCAGGATCGTATTGGTGATTGGTCCAAAGTTTTCCAGCAAGTTAGTATTTCGCTTCAACAAAACATAACAGGAAGCAGGTTATCATAAGTGTTGTTTTGTATTAGCGGAGCGAGACAACAGGAAGATAAAGGCCTGTTTCCGTACGTTGCCACCAGTTCCCTTGTCCCCATTTTGTTTCCCAATCGGTAAATTTGTAATCGTATAGTTTGGCCCGAATATAACGAGGAGGTTTATCTGAAAACGGATTTTCAAGCAACAGATCTAATACCTCTGGTGAACCTAGCAACAGTTTTTCCACAAACTTACCGAACCAAGGTGTACGACGATAATCACTTAACGCTGCGAACCACATTTGCCAATCGAGTCGAGGTTGGTGAGGTGCTACTGTTCGCGGTGGCCGGTCTAGATTCCCAGGTTTCCATCTGAACTGATATGCCTGCCATTTTTTGCCGTCATTGCTTCCTTCAAGAATAATCTCTGGACGTGATTTTGTCATGTTAGCAAAGAGACCATAACCGTTAACTATATGAAACGGCGCTGACCACCTTAATATTCTCAAGGCAAATGGTGGTAATCGCTCATATCGGAATAACATTCCCGACATTCGAATACAGCTTATTATCAGAACGAATACCACAAGTGTAGTGATCATCATTCTCCGGTAGTAAAATTGAAATTTTCCGCTAGTTTTTGTTCTTACTTCCACTTCTCTCATACTGTTTGGAAACCTAGAAGTTAGTTTTTTGGGGAGGATTCGCCGAAAATCAAGATCTGCAAATAACAAGAAGCATAAGCTTATAGTCAGTAAATTGAAGAAACAGTAATTCCCTGTTAACGCAATCAGGATTTGCAAAAGGATTAGTGTAAAACCAGCGAAAGCTCGGCATCGTCGAGGCAAAAACATACAAAAAGGTATAAACAACTCGATTCCGAACATGATGGATACAGAAAATTTCTGAAACCATTCCGGCAAGTGATGTATATACCATCCAATAGATGTAGGTAGAGGTTGTGTTTGGTAGTGATAATTAAGAGCTGTTAATTTTTTCCAAGTCTCATCACCGCTATTTAACTTCACATAACCGGAAGCAAACATTAAACGAAACAGTAACCATCTGTGAAGCCATAAAACTGCTGCTGAAGGCGGAGAATCACAAAACAATTTAGGAGTATTNTGGAATGGTGCCAGAAAAATCGCCAGGAACCCAGTTTCCAATAGCAATATATCCCATTGAAAACTCAAAAAGTCTTGACCTGCGACAACTAACGAAAGGTAACATAACCACAAACAGAACAATACTATAGGGGCCCAACAATTGCTGATCAATAATACAGATAGACATAAACCAATCCCACATACGAAGTGTAAAGCACTATCACTTCCATTTAACCAGAATATGGTTGGCCACAACCAATAGCGNTCATTCCCAAAATTGTCTTGGATTGTGCTCAAATAATCTTTGGTTGGTAGGATACCATTACTGCCAACCAAACCATCAATTTGCACCCACAAAGACAAAAATGCAATGAAGTAAATTAAACCAAGNGTCCGAAGGAATAACCATCGAGATATAAAATATGTCGGACTATTGGNATTGGNTTTCCCTAACCANCTAGTAAGTGTCGAAAGAAACCTGATTTTTCTTTTACTNNCCATACTTTTTTAAATAACCTACTGCATATTAGTTACTTCAAATACTTTCATATAAAATGTTCAAATATGTTTGGNAAGACCATNACGNATAAANCCGANGCCATCGCAGTGATCTTGTTTCTACTTAGTCTTAAAGTAAGTAAANACAAAAAAATTGNCAGCAAAGTAGANGTCNCTAACATGGCAGGAATTTTAGCTGNAAAAGCNGTTTTTCCAAANACCAAATAAAAAAAGAATAATNAGCAGCGAATACAGAGGANAATAATGGGAATCGGGATAGTTGATTTCAGGATATTGTAGTGGAGAGTAAAAATAGGAATACTGAATNAAATCGTTGGATAGGCCAGCAACTAGAACGACCCAAAAAGGAAAGTTAACTTTCAANCTGCCTGAACTTTAATCCAATTTCGAGCTCNTCCTTCTGTTAACCCACTGTCATAAGCTACTATTCGCAAACTCACCTTCCAAGACTTACCTTCCGGTGTTGAGATCGACTGTGTCCATGTTGGNTTGAATAGNGCCATTCCGTATCCACGNATGAACCAGGGGCCACTCACTCCTTCATCAAGAATGTGCATCATTACACCGAATCGTCCATGTCCCGAAAGTTCATTTTCATAGGCAACGAAATCAGATTCGTCTTCATGAACAACATCAACACCACCTACGCGATTATTATCAGCTAGCACAATTCCACCAGTAACGGGCAGCAATCTAGGTTCAACACGAATACCTATGCTACCGAATTTCGTCTGTGGATAGTCTACAATGCCATAGGTCGCTATCTTCTCACTCGTCATGTCACAAATTGTAGCATCTGGGGCTTTGTGGAAATTAACTNTACGAACTTCGTCAATGAGTGGTTCTTCGTTCTCATCCAGCCAAACATTTTTTAACCGAAATCTAATACCATGCTCATGTGGTTCTATATCGGGTGTTTTTGGGGCCTCGACACGCCCACCAAGAGGCCGAGGTTTGAATCCAGCATAATGCCAAAACTGTCCCTCACGCCCACCAACAATTACAGGACTTTGACCAACAAAAAAACCGTTATGAAAAGGATGATCAAAAGCATACTCTTGAATTACAGTATGCCCAGAAGGCGTATAAAACGGAAAGACCCATGAGCGTTGGGTGTTACTTCCAAAGCCACCGAGACANCGCCCACTTGCACTTTCAATAACCATATAGGTTCGTGCATTAAGGTGAATTTCAAAAGGTGANTTCATTATTTGTTAACCNCCCAAGCTTTTTGATAATAAATGCTTCGCTATTNGGATCAAATGACTGAATACGGTGCACGTTAAAATANGACCGCCAATGATAAAGTATCATTGATCATTGGGTTTGATCGCTAAACGGCGAGAATATCCCTAACNCTGAACCCTATCTGTGCAATCCATATATNCTTACCAAACACTGCTTGCACNTGAGTGTGTATACTACTGTTGGCCACTAAATATCNGTCATCCTCATCTCTTGCACTCATACCCAATTTTTTCAAGATTATTTCGAATACTTGCAACTTCGTCGTCNGGTAATTGGCGTAGCGGACGACGCATGGCCATTGAAGGAAACCGTCCCATAAGCCACCGTGCGCACTTCATTCGCTGGTGAGCATCNCTACTAGGTTCCCCGAAGTTGTAGACGATACGGGCAAGCGGATCAACAAATTGTCGTGCTTTCCGNGCTNCTACCAAGTCACCGTTCAGTGCAGCATGGACAACCTCTACCATTAATTCTGGTACGAAGCCGGCAAAACCAATCAAAGCACCATCACAACCTTCGAGGAGTGATGCTAATAGATATTCGTCGTGACAAGTAATAATTGGAACATCTGGTGCTGCTTCTTTGAGTTGTTCATAATCCCAACGCCAACGCGCCATGTCACGAGTTCCCATCTTGATGCATACAACTTGTGGTATCTTTACAAGTTCAAGCATCTCTTTAAGGCTGTAACAAGCTTTTGTCCAAGCAGGATATTGGTGTACAATAATTGGGATGTCTGCTTCGGCAACATCTTGAAAGAAGCCTATAGCTGTTTGACTTGGACGTCCAAACCTGAGCCAATGGTGCGGCGGCATGAGTAATATACCATCGCCCCCAGCCTCCTTTGCAGCAAGTGCGTGATCAATCGCTTCCAGACTTCCCTCTGCACTGACACCTGAAACAACTTTCACTTTAGCACCAACAGTATTAGCAGTTATTTTAGTGATTTCCGNCCGTTCATNTGCTCTTAAAGACATAATTTCGCCGGTATGACCGTTACAAACAACGCCTTTGATGCCATCGGTGTCTGCGAGTTCACGCATNTAGTTCGCTAAACCTTCTTCATCAATTGATTCATCTTCTCGAAATGGGCAAAGCGTAGCGGGAAACACACCTGCCCATGGGTGGTATTGCCAATCCATTAGTACTGATTCCTCCAGTATTTAATCAAATTTTTCGNCGGATAGGTTGCCTTTACATGAAACAACAACAAAAGACCCTCCGGCGAGTCCATCGAACTAATTATATTGTTTAGTTACTTTGGCCAAACTCTGCTTAGCATACATTTCTTAGTCATAAACTCCACCTTGGTGGTAATGCTTCGCCACCCCGTTTACCAACAAAATTGGCATCTTGATGAACTAGGAAGTCAAGAATCTGTTTAGTTAAGGACTCTCTAATATGGGTATAATCTCTATCAGTCCACAGACTGTTTTCTTCCCCAGGGTCTTGCTGCATGTCGAAGAGCTGACCTTCCGTATTATTCGCCGTATTGTACAGGTTCAGTTTGAATCGTTGGTCGCGAATCATCGTCGCATGGACGGGAGGATCGAAATAAGGGGAATTTGTGTTTCTCCCACCAAGACTGCTATTGCGATAAACACAGTATGCAGCATCGTGTGTAACCAAAAATTCGCCCGCACAAAATGGGACCAGGTTAATCGCATCTGGCATAATCTGTTGTA
Source organism: Candidatus Poribacteria bacterium (assembly GCA_002729415.1). GTDB lineage: Bacteria > Poribacteria > WGA-4E > WGA-4E > UBA9662 > UBA9662. Next base: position 7,912 of record PBXZ01000083.1, read on the forward strand.
ATTCGCTCCTGCTCATCCCCGCAGTTCCAAGGATTGTGGCGGAAAGGTCGTGTAGTTGGACGATTTGCGGTAGTTTTTTTTCACCGCTAAACCTACTAGGCCACCGCATCAATAGTGGTACACGCACACAAGCATCATAGAAAAATCCCCCTTTTGTCGTCTGAAGTCGATCACCAAGCATATCGCCATGGTCAGAAGCAAAAATCACTAGCGTGTTTTCGGCGAGACCTTTTTGTTCTAGCGCTTTTAGCACGCGACCTACCTCGAGATCAATTAATGCAATCGAAGCATGGTAGCCAAAGCGCATATTCCTCAATTCTGATTCTGACAACTTACGTGAATTTCCACCTTCAATTGACAGGCGTTTAAGTATTGGCAGAGTATCTTCGAAATCGCTTTCCAAGACGAACGGGTCAGGTATATTGGCTTGGTTAATCAGATCTCCAATTTCCAGTGGGTAATCTTGATAAGGATTGTGCGGATCAAATACACTCATCATACCAAAGAACGGCTGATTCGCAGATGCATTATTAACATAATCTATGGTTCGCTCAGCAGCCCAATGTGTCATATGCACTTCACGTGGGATATGCAATAACTCTTTGCCTTCACGACACAACCTATCGTAGAATTCCGGATCTGTCTCCTTTAGCCATTTAGCATAACCGTTAAAAGGGGAATCGAGGTGGATAGCATGATCTAAACACCATTCATAGACATCAAACCCATCATGCGGATGACGTTTTTCAGCTTCGGTATATCGGCTGCACACATGCAGTTTACCAAATAGCGCAGTATGATAACCTAATCGCTGAAGGTGTTCTGTGAACAATATCTGATCCTCAGGTAGGTTGTCGTACAACTGATAGACTCCATGACCAGGTAGGTGTTTTCCCGTCATCAAGCTTGAACGAGAAGGGGTACAGATAGGATTATTGACATAACAGTGCTCAAAAAGAGCACCATCTGTAGCTAATTGGTCCAAGTTGGGTGTATGTGCAGCCTCAAATCCATAACAACCAAGGGAATCAAATCGCTGTTGATCAGTCATGATTAATAAAATATTGGGTTGTAACATTAAAGTTCCTTCAGATTTTTGCCTGCGCAGGAGGAAGTGCCTTCAACCACTCCAGATTGAAGGCATAGTGCTGTTGGCTGCTGATGAGGTGAATAATGTCATCTTCTGACTGACATGCTGTTAGATAGCCACCAGGTTCCGCAGTATTCAAATCCATGGTAAAAGGACGTTTATCCATGGTTTCGATTTCCCGGCCTGCCCCATCATCAGTAACCAAACGAATATGGGGCCAAGTTTCTCCTTCATCAAAAGAGACAGCTGCGAACAGACCAGTTACCAACCGTTTTTTTTCGGTTTCGTCGATGATTGGCATGTATTCAGGTTCTTTGCGACTACCAGTGAAAGAAGCGAAGAAGAGTGGGCCTTCGTTCAATCGCATCAGCACTGGGCGCTGCCCACCGCCAATTGGTGGGAACATACTTGGATGGTAATCCCATGTTTCCCCCATATTGTCGGAGACACTTTTGGGCATTTTTCCTTGGATATCGTTGCCACGTCCAAATGCCATAAGTCGACCGTCTGTAAGTTGTACAACACCAGCATGAATACCTGCAATAGAGCCGTTGGACATAGTCCAACTTTGACCGTTATCTCGACTTATCCATAGAACCGAACGGCTGCCAGGGGCATCGGAGACAAACACGATATCCCCTCTCTCTGTAATGAACTCACAGGCCACCGGCTGACTTGGGACCCCGCGTTCGGGATTAACAAACCAAGCCTTGGACCACGTGACGCCGTTGTCTACAGATGTTCGCATAATCAGGGCTAATCCACCTTTTTTGTATCCCGGTCCAGCAGAGATTCCGTTGAAATGGTATAAGGTTCCTGTATAGTCACACATCAATGCTGGCGCATGGTCATTCCGGTCAGGGGCATCCCAAAACAGATCAGCCTCATCCCACTCTTCCTCTCCATATCTCAGTCGACTCGCTGCCAGTGCTAATTCACGACCGGGTTCCCTGAAGCAAGTGTACCAGATGGCTAGGATGTCACCGTTGGGACATCTGGCAATAGCTGGGTCATGGTTGTGCTTTGAATACAGGGGACCAGTAGAGCCTTCGGGGATTTTGACGTATTTGCGTGGCCCCTTGAAGTATGGCATATCTGGATCAGGTCCTTGGTTAATATCTGGAGGCCTATCTTGTCTTACACTATGTTGCCATCCCTTCGCTTCCAGAACCGGCAGTGGTTGGGTTTTTGGTAATTCTCCCGTCACAACCCGGAACCCGATCAACCAATGCTTATCTTCAGGTAATGTTCCCATACGATTGGCTGAACGCAGATAATAGATCTCAGTGGAATGGCTGCCGCCGCGAGTGACTTTAAAATCACCGTCAGACCGACCGACGGGATCAACCTGCATTTCGGGTTGGTAAGGCCCGTACCAATCATAACACCACTCTTCTACATTGCCATGCATGTCGTGTATCCCCCAGGCGTTTGGTGGTGTTCCTCCCACCAAGAGCGGAACCGTCTCATCACCCTGACGCAATGCCTCGGCATTCTTCAGGAGCGATTCCGGTAGCGTGTTCCCGGTATGGAAAGGCGTTTTTGTTCCGGCGCGGCAAGTGTATTCCCATTCAGCTTCCGTAGGCAATCGATAAGGAATCCCTTCTTTGTCAGATAACCACTGGCAAAATTGAACTGCCTCGTACCAACTGACGAAAACAACGGCTTCATCATCTTCTATGGAGAACCCACGTTTACCACGTAGTTTTCGGTGTTTCGGATCGAACTGTTCATATTGCGAATTGGTAACCTGGCAAGTGCCAATATGGAAAGGTTGGCTGATTTTAACTTTATGTGCGGGGTGTTCGTCAAAGTCCCCATTTTGGCGGTGGGGTTCACGGCCGATCAGATCGTCAGGCAATGTGTCCCCTTCGAATCCCAGAGATAGTTTTCCAGCCTCAATCTTTACCAATTTCATGCCAAGTGAATTAATATACATGTCATCTGTCGGCATTGTTGTGTTGCCCCCAACCAACGTGTAATTTAAAACAATTTCTAATCCNATCATCTGNATTTATCCTATGAGCGTAAAAATGTCTTGCCTAACGGTTACCTCCGTGGGTAGCNAAGGACGAATTTCAAATTCCGGACATTAGAAATTATGGAGATACAATACTTTTAATGTGTCNATATGATGCAATTTGGGATATGGGATAGCTCCTGCGTCTCTGGTGAGAGTCTCTCCCAAACTTCCTCAGGAAAAGGATGCTTGCGGCCACGATCGTCTGAGAAATACTGTGTTTTGTGGCGTAGGATCAAGATTCGAGCGATTTTTCAGCTAAAAGTCCGTTTGAGAAGGATGTATCAAGTATCTCTGTTTTGCAGTCATTGTGTTTTTAACCATTTTCTTATTTAAATTTGAATCATTTCATCAAAATCATATTTTTCTAATTCAGCATATAATGTTCGCCACCTTTCTTCAGGAAAGGGTAAGTTTGGCAACCTTGGGGAACCACAATCAAAACCGATTTTGCTCATGACTGCCTTAAGAGCACCTTGAAACCCATAAGTTTGCATGATATGCGTAATTGCATTGGCCTGGTTCTGTATTTCCATCCCATTCATGTAGTCCCCAACCTCAGCACATCTGCGGATTTTCCGATAAACTCCCGGCATGAAATTTAGCGTTGACCCAACGTTTCCGTGTGAGCCTGACATCACCGCAAAAAGACACTGTTCATCCATCCCTGAGAAAATAGTCCAATCCTCCTGACGAAGTTGAACTAGTTGTCGAAACTCAAACATATTGGAACCACTGTACTTCGCTCCAACTANGGAAGGAATTTCCATCAGCTTTCGCATTAGTGATACAGCGTCAATTGTCCCTCCAAACATATACCCGAGAAAAGGTAATTCTGGTACTGCCTGAGCGATCTGTGAATAGTAAGCATATAAGCTTTCTAGACTTTCGTAGTATGTGAGAACAACACTACTGATACCGCTTGCACCAATCTGATCAGCGTGTCTGGCCAAGGCGACCGCGTCTTTAATTGAAAGAGCACCAACGTGTATAATTACAGGAATACGCTCATTTACTTGCTCAATGACGGTTTCTGCTATCAGGTTGCGCTCATCGACTGACATGAAAATGCCTTCTCCTGTTGTTCCTCCAAGGTATAACCCATCAACATCTTTACTAATCAGATGTTCAGTTATTTCCCGTAAGACTGTCACATTCACATCATCGCAGTTGGTAAAAGGTGTAACCAGTGCTGGCCAAGCTCCACTAAATCTTGGCAANATCTACCTCCAATAAAACTCGTTTTTGTTCCTAAGCTAGCTTTTAGTTTTAGCCAATGGTTCGGTCTTCAGGGTTGCCGTTTTTTNTAAGATATTACCGTCGAATGAACACTCGCCGCTTCAACCCTCTAAACCTATACGGAATTTTGTGAACATGATTATTCGAATCGTTGTATTACGGAACTAATATGCGATTCTGAACTTGCTGAATAATTGGATAAGGTTAAGGNGATTAGATAATTAACTTACGCCTTAGCCTTNCTGTTTAATGNTAGGAAGACAGATCTTTTATTGCTGTTTGTACCTCTGCAGATATGTGTGCCGGTACGCGAGGGTTAAAAGGTCCCCCATTTCCGCCTTCTATATCCTCGAACCCACTAAGAATCATGGCCTCTACCACCGCAGAATAATTATAGACCCGTCCATTGGTAAATCGAATATCTTCTAAAGCTGAGATTTTAGATTCAATTTGACGTGAAGTTTGGTAGTCATCTTGCCGCTGAGCATTATTAATTTCGTCGGAAGTCCTGGCAAACACGACTGCAATTCCGGATGTATGGCCTTTGGTACCAAGTTCAGCCGCTTCAGTACACCGATCGCCAATTCCCCAAATCACAAGTCCACTTTTATTCACACCTTCAATCAAAGGTTTAACATCATCTTTATCAGTTCCAATTTTGACACCAATAAAATGCGGTGACTCCTTTATTAAACGAACTACTACTTCCAAATCACGCTTTTGNCGAAGGTAATAAATGAACCTTGCATTGCACGAGTTACCATATTTTTCAGCTAGTCGCTGATACTGATCGTATATACCCTCTGGACTCGAGATTCCTGACAGGGGCATCAATAAATAAGCGTCCGGCGGATAGCTGAGTTCCGATTGAGCTTCAATCAATTTACCTGCGATCTCAATTGGGTTGGGGACAATCCCCGATATAAGAACCCCCTCGCTTTCCATTTGCTTCCCGGTTTGCTTGACAAGTTCAATTTGATCTTCAAAACTGATGTGATGAAGCAAACTGGTACCGCCNATAGCGATAACACGCGGTCGGTCATCGCTNAGATAATTGTTTTGCATTAGATAGGTCACATTTTTTGCATGCCCATTGTAATCGATAATACCATTACTGAAAGGGATAACAGGAATNGCAATAACAGAATCAAGAGACTCTAAAAGTGTATTTATGTCCATATAACTAGCTCTATGATTGAATATATTTAAATTATTTACGGAGCNATATCAATTACTACAACCCCATAAACCAACATGGATCTAATTTGAAAGTGAAGCCGATCCGAATCCTGATTCCAGGTTAAATTCTCNCGATACGGNATTTCTGGAGACAAAAAAGTTACCTCTGTAATCTTTTTATTACTATCTTTTAACCTCAGGTTAACACCGACATCAGATATAGCAATTGGGGATTCATTAGCTGGTNCATTATCTTTTGATTCAATACGGTTGTAGTTTACAAAATGAATTACAATCCTTTCTGTTTGAAAATAAGCATTAATACGTACTGTCCACATTGTATCGAATGTTGATACTCCACCATAGATTTCATCNCGCAACACCGATACTAGCTTTGCACGATCACCTAATGCTACAAGGAATACTTTTTCATGCGCGGTTAATTGGTCGATAAAATTAGGAGCANCTTCCGAATCTAATGGAACAATGACCGGGTTTTTCTGATTTGCGTATTCGGCGAGTAACTCAGCCTGGCGTTCTCCGAGTGAATTTGTATCAGTAAGAACGATACCACGATATTGGTCTAAGCGTTCAACAGAGATGTTCTGATCAGATAAGACATCAAATAAAATATGTGCATCCATCAGAAACTGTCCAATTTTTCGAAAGTGTTCAACAGGTTGATCATTACCTTTTAGGACCGCCTGACGTGGGAAAACTAGAGCCACTTCGGCATAACTTTCTACTGGATGGTAATAAGACTGGAATTCTTCGGCAAAATGAAAGTAATCGATAAAAGCTTTACGGCCATCAGGATCTTTCCAATTACAATATAATCCCATACCCGGTCCCTGACAAGCTAAGCCTTCTGCGATACTAGCCCGAGTTCGTGTCCCTTCATACCTTCCTAACACTGGGAGTTTATGGCCTGAAAGTTCCCATATAAATTTCAGGTTCAGCATCCGAACGCCGGCATCTCCATTAGCAACGGTCCCGGTACCTGCTCCGGTACTATACCATAACAAGTCTTCATCGCATCCCCACATCTCTTTCGGCATAACATTTCGTTCATGATGTTTCATGAATCCGAGATGGTTCCATGAACCCAATATCAGATCTGGTTTAAGTTTACGGCCCGTTTCAATGAATATTTCGTCGTAGTGCTGTTTCCAAGAAGACTGAGAAAAACGCATCGCTTCAATCTGTAGACCTACTGGATGTGGACTATCAGGGTCAATCCAGCCTGGACTTTTCCCTAACGTTCCATCTAGACGAAACGAATCCAGGTTGTCGATATCAAACTTAGAATTAATTTCCTTAGGTGAATACCTATCTAGAAGATATGCTCGGAAAGCTTGGTTGCAATAATCGCAAGCACAACCATGATTATAGTTATAAAGCGATACGAAACCGTCAACGTCGCATCGGATAATTGCAACCTCTACCATCTTTCTGTGCAATTTACGCCAATTCGGGTTATTACTACAGCCAGCTACCCACGGGAACCCATACCGATCTCCGACAATCATCTGCCCATCAGGTTGTTTGTGGACTAAATCATCAATTTGATCCACAGGTTTGGGGCCAAGCAATTCCGTGTGCCATGAGTCGCCATTATAAGATTCAAAGAATCCCGTGTTTTTCTCTGGGTCTCCCCAAGCAATCGTCATGGAGAAATGGCCAATAACTTTCCCTCCAATATCATGTATTTGCTGATTGAACTGTTTTTGCCAATCCAAGACTTCGTGAACACCGCGAACCGGCAAGCTCATTGGATACCCACTGCCTAGTTCAGTGTCGCCAAATGCATAAAGTTGAGGACCGTAGAACCCCATTTGGACAACTTGAGGTCTGGCTTCTTCGAGAAAACTGGTAAACGCCGGGTCTCCTGCCATGGCAAGTAAGGCAACATAACGATTAAAATATTTTTTTTGACCGCTATCCTTAGTTTGGTTCATTGTTATCTTCTACTTCTTTAGATATAACCGGTTGACCCATCAGGTTTAATAGGAGAGGTGCGTTGCCAATGTGTATAGTCATTATCACTAATGGCGTCTTCGTTGACTTCAACACCTAGTCCAGGGCGATCCCGTAGTTCCAAATACCCATCCTTAGGTAAATATGGTTCATCAACCCAGTTACTCCAACCTGAGTCGGTCGGCAGGATATATTCCAATATTTTAAAATTGGGTGTTGCTGCTGCAAAGTGAACGTTAACTGCTGTGGCTAATGGACCCATCGGGTTATGCGGAGCGATTGTTACGTAATGAGCCTCGGCAATAGCCGCAATTTTCCGCATTTCTAATAACCCTCCACAAATACAAATGTCAGGTTGAATAATATCGGCCCCTTGTGCCGTAATTAGGTCAAGGAATTCAAAACGGGTGTACAGTGATTCGCCTGTAGCAAGAGGTACTTGCATTTGAGACCTTAACTTTGACCAAGCAGGAATATGCTCCGGCCTCAAGGGTTCCTCATAGAAATAGGGATCATACTGTGCCAAAGCATTAGCCAACTGTAATGCTCTAATGGGTTCAAAGATTTTGGCATGCGGATCAAAAGCGAATTCCCAATCCTCAGGTGTGTGTTTTCGAATATCGGCAAAATAATCAGCTGCAGCGTTACAAACGCGTCCCCAGCGATCTGCGTCAGGATTAAGGAGATACGGTCCTGTTTTAAATGCAGTAAAGCCCCATTCCTCATAAAGTTGATGTGCCCTATCGCTAAGTTCTCTTCCACTTCGACCGCCAATTCCATGATAAACACGGATCCGGTCACGAACCGAACCACCTAGCAACATGTAAACCGGTACTCCTGCAGCTTTTCCGCTGATATCCCATAATGCATGATCAACGGCAGATATAGCTGACAAACCGACTCCACCAGGAGGAAACCTGAACTGTTGATGCAACTTCATCATTATGTACTCAATTCGGCGAGGATCATCCCCTTTGATCATTTCAAAAATGTAATCGGCTATTGGTTCTACAGAAAGGTCCGGACCGGTTGAATAAGCTTCACCCCAACCATAAATACCGTCATCAGTTTCAACTTTAAGTAAAGCTCTTGGCCTGTTTCCAAATTGAGCAACAAAGGTTTTAATGCTTGTTATCTTCACTTATTGTTCCCTCTCTAATTATCAGTTGGACATGGAAACTCGTGTGGCATCCAATTTAGGATAGAAGGGAGGTTTTGTCAACGACAATTTATAGTAAATAAAGAATTAAACTGGAAGGTGTTAGGTTGAACACCCTTTCATCACTGAGGAGGAGTTGATGGAATAAATTCATTGTGGTATGATGCCTGAGGATTAAATTTACTGTAATCTGGTGGAGGTGAGAATGGAATATCGAACACTAGGACGGACAGGGTTGTCAGTGTCTCTGGTTTCGCTAGGATCTGGAGGCCCAAGTCAGCTCGGACAAAAAACAGGTGTCCCTGAATCGGAGGTACACAAATTGTTACATACCGCCTTAGATATGGGAATCAACCTGATAGATACTGCTACTGGATACGGAAAAAGTGAAGAAATTCTGGGACGCGCCCTTAAAACTGTCGACAGAAATCGATATTATATCGCGACCAAGACCCGACCAGTCAGAGAAAATCACATACTATCTGCATCAGAACTCACCCATCAGGTAGAAACAAGCTTAAAGCGATTGCAATTAGAAACTATCGACATTTTTCAGTTTCATGGTGTTCAACGGAATGAATATGATGGTGTAAGAGACAGTTTGGTGTCTACTGCCCAAAAGCTCAAATCACAAGGTAAGATTCGGTTTATTGGCATAACGGAGATGTATTTTCGGGATGGAGACCATCAGGTTTTGCAACGTGCTGTGAAGGATGACCTTTTCGATACAGTGATGGTTGGTTACAATTTGTTGAATCAGACGGCAGAAAAAACTGTCTTTCCGTTATGTGATATTCATAAAGTCGGTATATTGATAATGATAGCTGTGCGTAGAGCGCTCAGTAGGATCCAAGTTCTGGAAAAAACTGTCGCCGACCTCAAGGACAANGGAGTGATATCAAGAGACGAACTGCCTGATAAAAATCCGCTTGGATGGTTAGTGAAAGACGGTACGGAATCGGTAACAGCTGCTGCTTACAAATTTGCAGCCGCTCCAAAGGCGGTATCTACTGTTATCACTGGTACTTCAAAGCTGTCACATTTAAAATCCAATGTTAATGCTATTCTAGGACCTCCGCTACCAGCTGAATACATTACACGGCTAAATAATGTATTCGGTCATATTTCCGAGAGTTTAGGTAATTAACACACAGGTTTGACTACCCTGTCCATGAAGTATTTTACAAAATTTAGAGTAACCCAATAAATAGGTAGGATGGTGTTTTATGGTTAGATTTGCAGTTGTTGGTTTAGGTATGGGACGCGGGCGATCCCATTTGATCCAGAAAACAGAGGGAGCAGAACTAAAATGTGTGATCGATTTAAACGAAGAATTAGCAAAAAAAAACGGCGAGGAATTGAACGTCGAGTGGACCACCAATTTTGACGAAGCTCTTGGTAGAGATGATATTGATTGCGTGATGGTAATGACTCCAAGTGGTACACATGCTGAGCTTGGAGTCCGCGCTGCAAAATCCGGGAAGCATGTAATTACCACTAAGCCTATGGATGTTACCACGGAAGCTTGTGATCGACTAATTTCAGCTTGCGATGAAGCTGGTGTGATATTGGCTGTTGACTATCAAAGCCGATATGTCGAGAACAACTATCGTGTGGCAGAAGCTCTGAAACGTGGTTGGTTGGGAAAACCTATTCTAGGGGAAGTTCGTTTCAAATGGTTCCGGTCAGACGAGTATTTCAAGCANGGAAATGGATGGCGAGGGACATGGAAAATGGATGGCGGAGGATCGTTAGCTAACCAAGGGGCACATCTGCTAGATCTAATTTCTTGGTTTATGGGGGACTACCAGTCAGTTTATGGTGAAACTGCAATTATGAATCATGATATTGAAACGGAAGATATTGGATTAGCCGTTGTCAACTTCAAGAGTGGAGCTAAGGGGGTAATTGTCGGAACCACCACCTTTCCAGAAAGCGTGTACTTTAGCGCTGAAGTACATGGNACTGATGGCGGAATATTGATTGACGAGGTACTAAGCGGAAAAATGCGTGTCATCGGCAATGGTTTGCAAGAACGACTTGATTCGATAGAAGACAATGTGACCAGTATTATTGAGGATATGGTGGGGGCTATAGAAAATGGAAGTCAGGTTCGGATTGATGGCAGAGAAGGGCGTCGGACGGTCGAATTGCTAGAAAAGATCTATCAATCGGCAAAAGAAGGACGGACTATCCAAGCTTCAGAAAGTTAACCTAATGACCTAAATTTGGTTTATGGAGATGATCAAGTGACAGCAGAGGATGTCAGGGACTACCTAAAAACGATGGATGGAGGTTGGGTCGATTGGGAAAACACGGTCGATACTTTCAAATCGGGAGANCCGGCAACTGAGGTACGAGGTGTTGCTGTTGGTTGGATGGGATACACTTGGGCTCTTCAACACGCCTTGGATCTAGATTGCAATATGTTTATTACCCACGAGCCGACCTACTATAATCACCTTGATACCGATCAGGATATATTTCGTTATCAAGGCGTTGTAGCCAAACGTAAACTTATTGAAGATAATAAACTGATCATTTTGCGTTGTCACGATCTATGGGATCAGGTACCTGAAATTGGTATTCCTGATTCGTGGGCGACACAACTCGGTTTTGAAGATCGAGTGGCCGGAGAGGGGTACTTTCGGGTTTATGATGTCTCTGGTCGGACCGCACTTACGGTAGCTCGTGAAGTAGCAGGAAAAGTGAAAGAATTTGGACAAAACGCTGTACAACTGATCGGTCCTGAGGATCAAAGGGTTTCGCGAGTAGCGATTGGTACTGGAGCAATTACGCCTTTTACTAATTTTATCGATGATTATCATGTTGATTTGGCGATTTGTACTGATGATGGGTTTACTTATTGGCGTGATGGTGCTTTTTCTATCGATATGGGAATTCCAGTAATTGTGGTAAATCATGCAGTTAGTGAGGTTTACGGCATGAAATTGCTCGCCGACCATTTAGCCGATAGGTTTTCACCTCTACCGGTGCATTTCGTCCCACAATCGTGCATATTTCAGCTGGTTCAGGCATCTTAAAGGAGACCAAGGTAAAAACTAATATGGCAAAAATAGCGTTTATTGGAGCAGGTAGTTTGGGATTTGGCCGCAGATTGGTACGTGACATTATCTCTTTTCCGGAATTGGCGGATTCGAGCATTCATTTAGTTGACCCAAACCAAGAAAGAGTATCAATTACCTACGATTTTGTAACTCGGTTAATTAAGCACAATAACTTGCCGACCAAAGTCTTTCAGGCGACCACCCGTGAATCCGCTCTTGACGGTGCTGACTATGTGATTGCTTCAATTCGGGTAGGAAACGACCTTGAACCGGAAAAACTGGATGTTCAGATTCCATACGAAACCGCAGGATTACGGCAAACGGTTTCTGATACAGTTGGTATCGGAGGCATCATGAAAGGGTTGCGGACTATTCCTGTTATGCTAGACATCGCCCGAGATATGGAAACGTACTGTCCCGATGCAGTGATGCTGAACTATACTAACCCAATGGCCATGATCATGTGGGCTATACACCAAGAAACGAGTATATCTGCTGTAGGTCTCTGTCATAGTGTTCAAGGGACGAGCAGGCAGCTTTCAAACTATATGAATATAGATTATAAACAGATGCGCTACCTGACTGCAGGAATCAATCATATGGCTTGGTTTCTCGACCTTAGTATAAACGGTGAGGATTTGTACCCACGGTTAAGAGATTGTTTGCACGATCCTGAAATTTTTGAAAAGGATCCAGTTCGCTTTGAGATTTTCAAACATTTTAGCTACTTTGTCACAGAATCTTCTCGCCACATGGCTGAATATATCCCTTACGTTATGCCGCATGTTGAGGAAATGGAGAGATTGAAACAACCTATTCGAACTGGAGAAACATTTGCCAAACAGAATGAGACACGCCAGGTTCGAATGAAACAGGCTGTTGAGGAATCCAAATCAGCTAACTTGGAACTGCAGAAATCGAACGAATACGCAGCCACAATTATTTATGCCATTGAGACTGATACACCAACTTATATATATGGTAACGTGCGTAATACAGCACTAATTACTAACTTACTGGATCGATGTTGTGTGGAAGTGCCGTGTTTGGTAAACCGTGTGGGTGTGCAAGGGTGCTATGTTGGAGACCTGCCGCCTCAGTGTGCCAGCCTATGTCAAAGTAACGTCAGCATGCAAGGATTGACCGTCCAAGCCATCTTAGAACAGAAAAGAGAATACGTGTACCACTCGGCTATGGTTGATCCAAATACAGCATCCCAANTGACGCTGCCTCAAATCCGAACGGTTATCGATCAACTGCTTGAATCCCAGAAGGAACTGATGCCACCACTAGGTTGATTTTCGGAAGACTTAAATAGGAATCAACCTTAGTAAAAACTCTCGCCGAATCCTACCAATCTTGGTGATCCATCGCAAAAATTCATTAGGATGATATAAAACAGAATTAACTCACTAAAATACCTAAGGAGAAAAATGTGTTAACTGATCAGCAGGTTCAAACTTTCCATGAAGATGGATTTGTAAAAGTTACAGGGTTGTATACAGAAACTGAAATGGAAGAAATGGAAGATGCTTTTGAATCTTGTATTGAAGGTCGGCTAAGGGATTTTACTCACGGGGAATGGAAGGAAAACCAGCCACAGTCCAAAAGTGTAGAGGGATGTCACGACCTGCAAATGTATGATTCCCGATGGACAAGATTGTTGCTATTCCACCAACCTTTAACTGATGGTTTTATCAGCTTAATGGGGCAGAACGTGCAACTACATCATACTAAACTGTTTCGGAAAGGAACTGAACAAGGGATTGGATTCCCCATGCACCAAGACGCAGCTTGGATGAGACACGAAAAAGACTCACTACTGGCTGCAATTATCCATGTTTCCGATGCAACGGAGGAGATGGGGTGCCTGAAAATGTACCGAGGATCACACAGAAACGGACATCTACCTGTGTTTTCCGAGAAGGGAAGGTATCTAGACCCAGAAAGGTATCCGATTAGTCAAGCAACGGCGATTCCGGCCAACCGAGGTGACGTGGTGTATTTTCATTACTTGGCCATTCATGGTTCAGATATTAATACTACGAAAAAGGTTCGTAAGTCGGNGTTGGTACAGGTACGAGATCCTTCGGATANCAATATCGACGGTCAACACAACGGTAGCCATGGGCAAGGGATGATGCTGGCTGGAACAACATAGNTACAATACAACNNACAATTATTTTCTTAATTTATTGTCCGTTTGATTTTNCCCCAACTAATGGCTAATTTNGTAGTTGGATCAACCGAGGCAATCTGCATCAATCCCTCTTCCATCACATTGTTAATTTCATCTTCAGAAAGAGCTTCTGTAAAAAAACCNACTTCGTCAAAAAGACCGGTTGCCGCCACGTTCCCGGGTCTGGCTCCAAGCCAAATTGGAGATTTGCTAGTATCCAGCGTNCCTCCACTAGGCATCTCTCCGTCAATCTTACCATCCATATACATCTGTACGGTTTTTCCATCGTATACTTTGGAAATATGATGCCATTTATCATCGGCAATGACTGTTTCACCGTTGATCCGACCGCCTTTCCCCTTCGAATGCCACATAAACACTGGCATATGTGTATCTTTGTGGATCCATATGTCCAGGTGTCGAACGTTTTCCTTTTCAGGCCAGACGTCGCCATTTCGCCATACAATATACTGCCAAGTTGTTGGTTTCAGTTTAGTCCAAGCCATGAATGTGTAGGGATCGGAATTGAAAACATCGTTGTGGTCTATCCTGACGTAACTATCCCCTTTGCCAGGGAACTGTAAGGCTCTTCCAAACTTTCCGTTTGCAACCCATTTTGGGGCTCCTTTTATTTCCCCATCGTAACCACCAACAATGTCTTTAACTATTTTTCCATTGGATTCTTCAAACAACCAGGCGGCAACTAGCCCCAGTCTAGCTCCTTCAACGAATGTGGAAGATATAAAAAGCGTCACTAAACATATTGAAATTATTGGAATTCTCATCAAATTTTGATCTCCTGATTTTATAAATAAAACTGCTTCTGCTAATTAANCACTAATCTTAACACAGATTTNAGCCGAATTTAATACTAAGATTGGTCTCCGACTTCAGAAAATAGAAATGAAAGTAAAGCGAAGCGCCGACCTTTTGTTACCTCTGTAACCTCATGTAGATGTGAACAGGAGAAAACTAGTGCCTCACCGACTTCCGGTTGATACAGATTAGACCCGAACTCTGNAAACCTGAGATATCCGCCCTTGTATCCTTGGTTCAAATTCAAGCTCATAGCAAAGCGTCGGTGTGCAGTGGAAGGGCTCAAATTATCACGNTGAGCNGAGAAAAACCCNCTNGTANCCNCATCATAACAAACGATCTTGAAGCCTTCNAANCGNGTAGCTTNAAANGCAAAAGCCCTNNGGANTTCNGGCATNANACGTCNTCCNATTGANGAAGANAGAAGTCTNAAGAGTTTNTTGTCNGTTACNATGTGNTCACGTCGACTTTTNCTGTCNGNTNNGATGACNTCCTGNCGTCNNTNNTCTTGTGATANCTCGACGCCAGTTTCGANNTTNCCCTNNGTTTCCCANACGTNAATCAGNNNNANACANAGTTCNGGNTCAAGNACGTTGGGNANNAAAAGAACCGGAGCTTGTGTCTTAACTTCCTGTGGTTCAATATGAGGTCTTAATTCAGTGAAAAATGATATTAGCTTTTTTACGTCTGGTTGGACATCCCCTAGTGAAGTTGAAGTAAGTACACGTAAGTTACAGTCGAGGAGAAAAATAACGTCTCTATTGCTGTCCACTAGGCGGTAAGCTGTTTTGATTTTCCCTTGAGTATCTAAAAAAACCGGGAAATCAATCTGATTCTCTGAAACGGCCGATTGAGCTAGCGGCAGATCACTTTCTAGTATTGCTAAAAGTGAAAATTGCAGGCTAGAATCTTGGTTTTTAAGTTTTTCTGAGAGACATAGTATTTCATCAATACGGTCAGAGTCACTAAAAATCAATAAGGTAGGGGTACCACCAGCCTTGGCATAGAAACGAGTGAGTGTACCGTCTAAAGAAGGTAATACAAAATCAGGTGCTCTTTCGCCCCGACTCAGTCGTGTTAGTGTCTGTTCCATA
>PBXZ01000084.1:0-12710 GCA_002729415.1 Candidatus Poribacteria bacterium
CCATCTTCTTCACCTTGAATATAGAGAGGGATTTCCATGTTGTTGTTTCTTAGATGGAAATTGCGTGGATCTTCGGTACTTATATCGATTCCCCATTTGTTTTTAAGACTTTTGCCTGTTAAACGGTAAATTCCTGTTTTTTCTAGGAGGATTTTGTAACGGGAAGAATGTTGTTTGTCTCGAATGCTCGGTGCCCTTAAAGTTTTTTTGTTTTGGATCCTCCAAGTTTTAGCCTGTTCATAATTAAGTAATTGGTTTTGAAGTCTTCGCTCAAACGGTTTGGCGTCCTGGTGATGCGATGTGAGATAATGGGAATTAGGGACTACAACGGGATTCTGAAACTGGACTCGGATTGTCATCTGAGAATGGATCTGGATCGAGCGTTTTGATAGCATATACTGAATTGGATGGACTTCAAGTATAATGACGCGTTGAGATCGAATATACCCATCAGATGCGACTTTTACTAGACGTTGAGGGTAGAAGGAACTTGGTGTACGATAGGCACTACCATCTTCGCGCCATTCTGCTTGGCTTGATTCGAAACCATTGTTTGTTCCACTTCGAAGGGTTTTGTAAGATGTCGGTAGGATTCGGAACCCTTGGCGTGTTTGGGTTTCTTTCCGAAGCACTTGCACTCGCAATTCCGTTTCAGGTGGAACACCAAGCATTAGTCTTGAGACAGGAACCTTCGGGTTACCTGGTTCTGAGGTGAAACTGCTATCTGTGTAGGAAATGAGGTCGTATGTACTACGTTGTGCTGGTTGTATCTTTGAAAACTTGGGGTTAGGCAGGTCGAAATTGATTGTAATACCGTACTGGTCTGATTCGATCACCTGTGCAGCAAAGGAGATCGGCAGAAAAACAACCATAAAAAGTGTTACATGAAAAGGGATTCTATGCATCAGATACAGTCTATTATATTGGGAAATTATGGAGTCCTGCTGTAAGTCCTCCATCAATAGTAAAAATCGCTCCAGTGGCGAATGACGATTCATCGGAGGCGAGGAAGAGCGCAGCATTTGCAATGTCAATTGGTTGGCCAATTCGATGTAGAGGGTAGTGAGGGATAATGTCATTCAAAATATTCGGGTTACGTTCAATCATGGGTTCCCATACTTCAGTTTGGATTGTTCCTGGACAGATACAGTTGACTCGAATGTTATCAGCACCATGCGAAATAGCCAGAGATTTTGTCAGTGAAATTATGGCTCCTTTGGATGCCGAATATGCGTGTATTCCTTGTAATCCGATCAATCCGTTAACTGATGCAATATTTATGATGCTACCTCCTCCATTCTTTTGCATCTCAGGAATGATAGTTTGTGAGCAATGTTGGGCTCCTTTCAAGATAATATTTAGGTTGGCATCCCAGTTATTTGTCAGGACGTCGTTTGTCGAACAAATTGCATTGTTGACGAGAATATCGATTTTCCCGAAACTCCTAATTGTTTTAGCTGCCATGGCTTCGACCATCTTGAGGTCTGTAACATCTGCAGAGGTAAAGACGGCTGTATGCCCCTCCGATTGGATTAGGTCAGCCGTTTGATTGCCAGTTTCTTGGTTGACATCGTCAACGACAACTTTTGCTCCTTCCTCTGAAAACCGAAGCGCAATTGCTTTGCCGATGCCTCTGCCGGAACCGGTAATGATAGCAACTTTATCTTTTAGTCTTAAAGGCAAGACTTTTCTCTTTCGATAGGAGAGTTCCAATGTATTTCAGGTTCACCTGCACGATGATTAACCACTCGAGCCAAAACAAAGAGGAGGTCTGACATTCGGTTGAGATATTGTAAGATTCCTGGATTGATCGAATTTGATTTTTTGAGACTAACAACACTTCGTTCCGCTCGACGACAAACTGTTCGGGCTAGGTGTAATACTGATGCGCTAGTCAGACCCCCAGGTAAAATAAAGTGTGTGATTGGGGGAAGCTCTTGTTGGAAACAGTCAATCATACGTTCTTGTTCGAGTACCAAGTCATTAGATATCCTTAGACTTTCGGCTTGGTGGTGTGCCTCGAGTACCGCTAAGTCAGCACCTAAATCGAAAAGCTCGCTTTGCATCCGATTCAATAGATTTGCAATGTCTGCGTCTGAGATTAGCGAGTGTGCATACCCTAGGAAGGCATTCAATTCATCAATATCACCGATAGTTTTAATTCGCTGAGAATCCTTGTCAAGTCGAGTGTTTCCATAGAGACCAGTCTCACCTTTGTCACCTGTCCTGGTATAAATCCTCATGATCGTATTTTGCCACATTCAAGTGGTGATGTCAATAGTATTGGGCATGGATAAGGTGATTGACGTTAGGTGGAGATTGTGCTATTATAGAATTTGGTATTTGTTGCTGAATAAGTGTGTTTAATGGGGTGATCGGATAGTATTAGATGAAGGAGTCAATAGATAATCATCTAAAGAGTGCGCTAATTGCCGGTATTCTGACTTTAGTTCCACTTGGTGTCACTTTTTTTATTCTCGGTTTCCTCTTCCGTAAGATTGGTGGATGGTTACCAAATACAATCAACGCCTACTTTCCAGAAGCAAAGTACCCTTTTCTATTTGGTACTGTCGTTCAGACAGTCCTTGGGCTTATCCTCACTATTCTGATTGTTTATTTAACTGGTTTGCTCGTCACCAATATTATTGGTCGTAAGTTAGTTGGTGTTACAGAGAAGTTTTTAAGTAAGATTCCGATAGTTCGCGAGGTTTATGCGCCAATTAAGCAGATTATGCAGATGATTTTGCATCCATCAGAGTCAAATAAGTTCAAGCGGGCGGTGGCAATTAAGGCCCCTGATTCTCCTTTCCGCATCATTGGTTTTGTTACAGGCGAAGTTGAAGAAATCGATAATCCACACCCCTTGACAACGGTCTTCGTTCCTACCAGTCCAAATCCGACGACAGGTGTGATGTTATTTTGCGATCCGGAGATTTTGTATGACATCAATCTCAGAGCGGAAACGGCAATGAAGATGCTAATTTCCGGTGGACTCGTTGCACCAAGCAATATCCTCATTGGTCAGACGATTCAGCGGGCGATAGCTGAATCTGGTCAGTTGAAACAGCCATATGAATCAGAATTGGATGTTTCTGGAAATTGACTCGGTATTATCCCTAGTATTTGGCATATCATTTTTAGATCAGTGTTTTTCATCCTCCTAATATGCTAACGCAAGTGGTGGATGTAGAGGCTAAACTTATTTATGTTACATTTTTCAAAAATTCTGGAACTTTTGGTCACCTGCTAGTGTGTTTTAATCGTTTGGTCACCTGTTAGTGTATTTTAATCCATAATTAAGGAGACAAGTAATGAGAATTCAAAGAGTTGCAATTACTATTTTGCTTGTTACCGTTATTATTCTTGGTGGCCTAACAGTTAATTGGGATAATCAGGGGATTTCAACCCAAACTGCGGTTAGCCAGGTAGATGAAACCGATCTTCAGTATCTGGAGCATGCCAATAATGCCTTTATTAAATTGGTGAACTCTGCCAAACCCGCAGTTGTACAGATTTCAACTTCAAGACGTGTTGGGGCGCAATCCCGTAATCAGCCCCGTGATCGATTTGAAGACTTCTTTAGATTCTTTCCTGAATTCCCAGAACGTCGCCAACCAGATGATCCCGAAGAGGATAGAGGTAATGAAGGCGACAGAGACATGCCAAATGGTCTTGGATCTGGTGTAATTGTAAGTTCGAGTGGTTATATTTTGACTAATAATCATGTCATTCAAGAAGCAGATGATATTACGGTTACTTTATCAGACGGTCGGGAGTTTGATGCCGAAGTCGTTGGCACTGATGCAGGGGCGCAAGGAACGGATCTGGCAGTACTGAAAATTAATGCTGAAAAACTATCTAGTTTGGAGTTTGGTGATTCTGACCAACTTCAAGTTGGTGAATGGGTGGTTGCAATTGGCAGCCCACTTGGTCTTGATCAAACAGTAACACGTGGAATTGTTAGCGCCAAAGGCCGGTCCACGGATGATATTCGTATTGCTAGTTACGCCGATTTTATTCAGACTGACGCGTCAATTAATCGTGGTAATAGTGGAGGAGCACTGATTAATATTCGTGGCCAGCTTGTTGGTATAAACACGGCTATTGCGACTGGTGGTGGATTGTCATATGGGAATATCGGTATTGGATTTGCTATTCCAAGCAAGCTGGTACAAAGGGTGATGACCCAACTGATTGAAAAAGGAGAGGTTGAGCGTGGTTGGCTGGGGGTAATGATTCAAGATGTTGATCACAATCTTGCGGAGAAACTTGAATTTGATAAACCGCATGGTGCTTTAATTACAATGGTTGGTAAGAACTCGCCTGCAGAGAAAGGTGGAATGAGACATGGAGATGTCGTACTAGAGTTTGATGGGGTTGAGATTCGAGATAGAGATCATCTCCGTTATGTGGTTGCCTCAGCAGGTATTGATTCCACTGTAAATGTAAAAGTGATACGTCAGGGACAGAAAAGGGATCTGAAAATTAAACTTGCTAAAAGAACGGAAGAAGCCATAACAGCTTTGAGTAATCGTTTGGTACCGCCTGGTGAAGATGCGGATCAAGAAGTCTTCTCCGGAATTCAAGTTCAAAACCTGACCTCAGAGTTGGCCAAACGCTACAATCATCAAGATCAAAAAGGAGTGATTGTGGTCAAAGTTAAGCAACGCTCCGCAGCCTCGAAAGCTGGTATTCGAGAAGGAGACCTAATTCAGGAAATAGATTGGGAAAAGGTAGAGAGTCTGGCTGATTACCGGAGACGATTAGATCAGCTCAAGGACGAATCTAAAGTGACACTCTACGTTCGACATGAATCGGGCAACCCTGAGTTTATCACCATAAATGTTGAGCAGAACGAAGATTAAGTTGATACCGAGCTAATTGTCTTTGTTTTGTTTCCTCTGGCGTATTTTATTTGGTTGCTTCATGTCGTTGAGTGGAATCTCTGTTTAGTCGATTATAGTTTGGTAGGTCAGCACTCGGAATTGTGATAGAAATGGATGGTGGTTGTCCAGAAGTTGGGTCATCAAAATTGCGATTAGCTCCTCTTTGGGATCGATCCAAAAAGTTGTGCTGGCTGCTCCTCCCCAACGGTAGGTCCCCTCTGAACCTGGAATTCCAGATTGCGCTAGGTCAGTAACCACTGAAAAACCCAAACCAAATCCAATGCCTTTCTGATCGTATGGGCGCATGTTTCCCGATAGGTGATCGCAAGTCATCATTTCAATCGTTTTTCTGCTTAATAGTTGTTGTCCATCAAGTTTCCCGTTGTTTAAAAGCATTTGGCAGAAGCGCAAATAATCGGAAATAGTTGATAAAAGCCCACCTCCCCCAGAACATATTTTTCGCGACTTGGCTCTCGCGTCCAAGCGAGCGATAATTGAATTCGTTGCCACTTTGTATTTCCCATCTTCTGTGGATTGATAGAGCGCAGCATATCGATCGGTTTTCTCAGGCCAAGTGTCAAAACCTGTGTCGATCATCTGAAGAGGATCAAAAATCCTATCTTGCAAAAAACTATCGAATGATTGTTCTGAGATCACTTCGACCAGATAGCCAAGCACATCTGTTGAAAAACCGTAGTTCCATACTTCTCCGGGGTGGTACATTAACGGGATCTCTGCCAAGATTTTAACCGCTTCTGCCAGCGATTCTGAATTATATAGATCTGCTTCCTGGTACATTTCTGCTACAGGGCCACTGCTAAAATCATAGGTGAGCCCCGATGTATGTCGCAGTAAATCACGAATGGTGATTTCACGTTTGGCCGAAACTGTTTTGATCTGGTTGTCTCCCATGTCTTCTAACACTTTCATGTCCTTAAATTCAGGGATGAAGCGTGAAACAGGATCGTCTAATTGGAAGTATCCTTCCTCATAGAGCATCATGATTGCAACGCTAGTGATGGGTTTCGTCATTGAGTAAATCCGAAAGATAGTGTTGAATTCCATCGGATGTATATTGTCTTTTTGGCCAAATTTCTCAAGATGTCCTATATGACCACGACGATAGATCAATGTGATAAAGCCTACAGCTTTTTCTTCATCAATGTAACTTTGTATGACCGGACGAATTCGGGTTAACCGATGTCTAGAAAGTCCAACAGTCTCGGGGGGTACTGTTTCTAATTGCATTTTTACCTGATCTTGTTATTTCGTTTGAATTAATGCAAGTATTATATCAAAGATATGTTTTGATTGTGACGTGGTTGACAAAAACTTGAAATTTTAGGGTGAAAATTTTAAGTTTATTTAAACTAAATTTGACTTAATTATTACGTGTTGATGGTACCAATCAGGTGTAATAAATTGGTTTAGAACAGGATTAGATTTAATTATGCTCTTGTGTTATGCTGGCGTGTTGTAAATTATTGCTGTATGCTGGAATATGGGCGAGTCAGAAAATTAAAATTCAAAGGTTATCGCTACAGATTGAGTTTTGTGGGTTTTGATTCAGTTCTGGGAATTGATAAACAGTGCATTTAGATCTATGTAATTATAATAAATATATGATTGGATGTTAGATAATACCTGACATCAAGGTGGAATAGATTTGGTTCTGAAGTTTCATCTTTGCTTCATACACCTTGTTTCTGGAGGAGCTGGAACATGACACTGAAACAAAGATATTTATTTGATATTACTGGTTATCTGCACCTAAAAAATGTTCTAACCAGTGAAATATTACGAACAGCTCAAGAAGCGGTTAATAGGTACATCAATACTCCTATTGATCAAATGCCTGACGGCTTCGAATTTACGGGTTTGTATCAAAATGGTTTTGCTTTTGATAAATGTCTGGAATCTTTGACGCTTCACTCTGTTACTTGGCCAATTATTAAAGAACTTTTGTCTGATAAACCTCGTTTTGTTAGAGGCTCTTTAAAACGTGATATGCATGNAAATTGGAAGCGAGCTGAGAAATCGATTTCAAACCCTGGTGGTTTACATTGTGCCCGTGATGACTATGGCCGGTATAGTACGCGCTATGAGACGAAGGACGGTCGCATTTATTGCGATGATCTTGTAGCTTTTTTTTATTTTACTGATGTGTTTNCTGGTGATGGAGGGTTGATCGTTATTCCTGGGTCTCACAAGAGTGAATTTGAGCGTCCCAGCAATCTCTTAACACTTGATGATGCAGNTGGTATCGATCCGAAACCACATTCTGTGTTTACTAACATTACGCCGAGAGCAGGTGATGTGGTGTTGATCTCCGAACTTTTGACACATGGTGTTTTGAGGTGGAGGCCTACGGATCGTGATCGGCGATTGCTGGTTCTTCGTTATAAACCACAGTATATGGGGAAAAGTTCATTCTCCCAAGCAATATTGGACAAGTTATCAGCTGAAACGTTGGAACTGATTTCCTCTGCTCCCTACCATCACATTAAAGATATTGTCAAACGAGATGTGGTTACTTTGACAATATAGATAAGCTCNAAATTGATTTAGTGAAAGGAAAAGAATGACCTCTAAGCAGCGTTACCTATTTGATCTCAATGGTTACTTACATATCAAGAATGTATTAAGTGATGAAGAATTGAGAGAGGCACAACAGGCGGTTGAACGTTGTGTACGGACTTCGCCGGACCAATTGCCGCATGGTCGAAATTTTGCATTTGATAAATCTCTCGAAGCTTTAACAATGCATCCAGTTACTTGGCCGATTGTTAAGGAGTTAACGGATGATAAGCCTCGTTTTAATCGTGGTTCCTTGGTGGTTGAAACACATGAGAAGCAAACGATGACACCTTTTCACTGTGCCAGAGAGGATTGTGGTTGGCAAACGCGTCGATATGAGGTTAGGAATGGGAGGATTTTCTGTAATGATATTATTGCCTTTTTTTANTTTACTGATGTGTATCCAGGTGATGGAGGTCTACTTGTTCTTCCNGGTTCACACAAAAGTGAGTTTCAACGGCCAGATGGATTGTTCTTGTCAGATTTAGAGGATCCAAATCCAGTATTACATTCTGCTATCAAAAANATTACGCCNNGAGCAGGNGATGTCNTTGTTCTTTCTGAATTGACAACTCATGGTGTTTTGATTTGGAAACCTAAGGATAGAGACCGGCGTTTTCTAATTCTTCGATACAAGACACAGTATTTTCAGGATCACCAAGGAGAACGATATGTATATTCCAAAGAACTTATGGACAAATTGTCTCCAGAGACACAGGAATTAATGTCATATGAATCTTATTGGCATGATAAGGAAATTGTTAAATGTGAGACTGTTGATTTAAGTTAGTAAGCCNGTTTTTTGGTGCTGATTTGAGTTGGCGATGGGGAATCTGGAATTNCCAAAATAATAAGGAGTAGATGTGAAANTTGTGTTCAGTACAAAGCATAGATGGGAAAACANNAACGATTTGAAGCTTGGGGNTAGTCAGTTTGATGTATGCTATCTTTNGATTGANAAAGTNAGTTTTTTATTAGTTATAAATTTTATTTTGCAATTTTCGGTTATTGCTGATGACTGGCCTCAGTGGCGAGGACTCAATCGTGATGGGAATTGGTTCGAGACGGGGATTATTGAAGAATTTNACGAGTTTCAACCCAAAATTCAATGGCGTGCACCNATTGGTAGTGGGTATAGNGGACCNACTGTCGCTGGNGGTTATGTCTATTTGTCTGATAGAGTTAGNCGCCCAGTTCAAGTTGAGAGAGTGCACTGTTTTGATTCTAAAACAGGTGACCTNATTTGGTCCTTTAAATATAAATGCATATACAGNAACGTCGACTATGTTGCTGGCCCGCGTGCTTCCGTGATTGTTAATGATGGCCTAGCATACGCTCTGGGTACCATGGGACATTTTCATTGTTTCAATGCTGCTACTGGCGAAGTTTTATGGAAAAAGGACCTCAATAATGAGTTTAACATTCGTATGCCTNTTTGGGGAATATCTAGTTCTCCTATCATTGAGAAAGACTTGGTGATTGTCCAGATTGGTGGGACCCCNGAAGCCTGTATTGTTGGGCTTGATCGAAAAACAGGTGAAGTGCGTTGGACAGCATTAGAAGATCGCGCTTCGTATTCCTCCCCTATTGTTATTGATCAGGCTGATAAGCGGGTGTTGGTGTGCTGGACGGGAGATAATGTTGTTGGGCTTGATCCGTTGGATGGNCAGCAGTATTGGAAGTATCCATTTCCNCCGAGNCAAATGGTGATTGGGATAGCGACACCCGTATTTTATAACCATCANCTTCTGATTAGTGATTTTTTNGAAGGGACGCTTTTACTNANNGTTGANCCAGNCCGATTGGCAGTGCNGAANATNTGGCATCGTAAGGGGNAAAGTGAAATGAATACAGATTGTCTACATTCCATTATTTCGACNCCNATTTANATTGGNGACNATATTTATGGTGCAGACAGCTATGGNGAANTTNGNTGTATTGANGCCAGCAGTGGAGACCGTATTTGGNAAGATCTNACTATTGTACCGAAAGCACGGTGGAGTACNGTNCATTTTGTTAAAAACAGAGATAAAGTCTGGATNTTTAANGAAAGAGGGGAATTGCTTTTGTGTACGCTATCGCCTCGNGGTGCTGAAGTTATTGNTCGCATGCAGCTTATCCAACCTACCANAGACCAGCTTAACCGTCGTGGTGGTGTCTGTTGGTCACATCCGGCTTTTGCTTATAAATGCGTATTTGTTNGNAACGATCAAGAATTATTGTGTGCTAGCTTNGAAAAGTGACGCTTGATTTTACTGTGGCAGGTAATTTCCCCTTGAATTTTTAAAGATATTCCCCGCCATTGGTGTATTCGTGGCTAGGGTTGTTGGTTTGTTAGAAAATAATGAATAATATTTTTTATGTTATTTCACTCGGAGTACTACAGGGATTAACTGAGTTTTTACCGATTAGTAGTTCTGGACATTTGGTTATTCTTCAACACTTTCTTGGTTTTAGAAACCCACAAGTTTCTTTTGATTTAGCCCTCCATCTTGGTACACTTGGAGCTGTCATTGTTGTTTATCGGCAAACACTCTGGGAACTTATCAAAAGTGGTGTATCCGTCCTGATCAAACTAGATTTCTATCGTTGTCCAATTCAGACTGTCTTGGACAACCCTGATTTAAAACTCATTTGGTTTATTCTTATTGGGTCTATCCCTACTGGACTCATTGGCTTTCTGTTTCAAGATCAACTTGAATCATTGTTTAACCGACCAGAATGGGTTGCGCTTATGCTGATTATCACAGGGTTGATCCTTCAATTGCCTAGACTGCGCAAACAAAACAACAACCAAGCCCTGAAGGCTTGGCACACACCACTAATCGGTTTAGTTCAAGGAATGGCAATTATCCCCGGTATTTCAAGATCCGGATCGACAATTTCGTTAGCACTTTTACTGGGAACTTCACCCGAAACGGCTGCAAAGTATTCCTTTCTGCTTTCCATTCCCGCTATTCTTGGAGCAGTTGCCCTGAAACTTAAAGATTTTACTGCTATATTTATATCCCCAACCAATATGGCAGTTAGCGTGCTGACATCATTTGTTATTGGCTGGTTGGCACTCCGGTTTTTGCTGTCAATATTAAATCGGGGTAAACTGTCAGTGTTTTCTTACTACTGCGTAATTATCGGTTTGTTGACTTTTGCCTGGTTGCGCATTTGAGATGTGATCCGAATACTGTATCAAATCGGTCAATACGGTGAAGTATCGACGGAACCTCCGTTACCAGTCTATATGGTGATATATCTAGAGCCGAAAAATGCTAACTATGTAAGGGGTGGCATATGAAAAACGTTGCTATTTTGGGGGCTAGTGATAATCCCAACCGCTATGCTCATCTAGCTCAGGTGAAATTGCAGGAACAAGGTTATTTTGTTTATCCTATATCAAAGAGCGGGAAAGATATTTTGGGTGTCAGAGGGTATACTAGTCTTAATCAAGTTGACGAAAAGTTAGATACCATAACACTTTACTTGAACCCTATACATTTAATCGATGTGTTGGACGATATACTTGAAAAGAAACCAAGACGCGTGATTTTTAATCCTGGTACGGAATCGGAAACTTATATTAAAAGACTGGAGCAGGCTGATATTGTTGTGGAGCGAGCATGTACTCTGGTTTTATTATCCACTAACCAATTTGAGTTGATGTAAAAGGATACTGCCAAGTCTTGAGCCTTTGACTAGATAGTAGGCTTTTAAGTGGATTATGTGAGGCCCTTTCGGTGGATTATGTGTGACTTTAAGAAAAAAACAACATAAAATTTGACATCAGTGTATAATGGTATAATTTTGAAAAGCCAGATAATTTGGTGATGTCGATTTCTCCGTATTCGTATTATAGAATAGGAAGATCGTTATGAATTGAGTGATGGTTTTCCAGATTCTTCTCTGAATTAGGAGTTTGGAAAATTATTTGCCAATGTTGTTGTAACAATAAATACAGTCAGGAGGTAACAACAGATGAAAGTTGGGTTACTAAGAATAGCCTTGATATGTATCAGTCTGATTTTTGTGGGATTGGTGCTGGTTGCTCCGAGCTTTGCAATTAATTACGAAGAGCATCTTGTTGGGCTATGGAAGTTTGACGAAGGTTCGGGGAATAAAATAAAGGATTCCTCTGGCAATGGTCTTGAAGGAGGAATCGAAGGCAGCGGTAAATGGGTAGATGGCAGGTTTGGTAAAGCCATAGAGTTTGATGGCAAAACTGGTTTCGTTGCCATTCCGGCACATGCAAACCCAACGAAGGCCATTACCGTTTCAATTTGGGCGAAAAGCAAAGTGAAAGCATGGAATGAAAACGGATTTATCATGTCTAAGAGAAACGCCTATATTCTTCATAACAATACAGGTGGTGTAAAGGTTTCTTTCCCCATTTGCAATGGCGGTTGTTGGAACCAGCCTGGTGGTTGGAAAGACGGTGAAGTTGGCCCCGAAGACATTACCAAATGGCATATGTATACAGGAACCTTCGATAGCACAACGGGAGATTGGCGGATTCTTATTGATGGCAAAATTGAAAGCAAACTGCAAATTAACAAGAAACCGATTGCGGCAGAAAAAGATAAGCCTCTTTGGATAGGACGTGATAACTGTTGTGGTGCCAGATATGGGAATATTACCGTGGATGAGGCGATGGTCTTTGATGCAGCACTAAGTGAAGCTGATCTTAAACCCCTTGTTGACAAGGGGATTGATGGAATCACTGCTGTAGAAATGGCTGACAAACTAACTACCAAATGGGTTAACATCAAAATCCAATATTAGGTTTTGAGGTTTCGTACCTCTTTATCTGAAGAACAAGCTGAGCCACTCTTCTATTGTGCTAATCTGCAAGGTAGGATGGGTGGCCTAGTTTGCTTGTAAACATACAAACCTGAGTAGCGATTTTCTCAAATTTTGATCTGAATGGGGATTTGAAATATTATTTGCCAATTCAGTTGTAACAATTAAACAAGCATAGGGAGATAACGATAGATGAAAGTTAGAATATCGAGAATAGCCTTGATATGTATCGGTCTAATTTTTATGGGGCTGGTGCTGCCAAGTCAAAGTTTTGCATTCGATTACGGAAAGCATCTTGCGGGGTTATGGAAGTTTGACGAAGGTTCAGGGAAAAAAACAAAAGACGACTCTGGCAATAAACTTACAGGGGAACTTGAAGGCGACTGTAAATGGGTAGATGGTAAGTTTGGGAAAGCCATAGAGTTTGATGGCGAAACTGGTTTCGTTGCCATTCCA
>PBXZ01000085.1:0-8490 GCA_002729415.1 Candidatus Poribacteria bacterium
ACAACGTCTGGCCACTTGCGAGTTCGTTAGTGTCTATGCCCGTCCATCAGACTTCTCCTCGGATAGCCTCACGGAAGGGGGGCGTGTAGCGGAACTACCATGGATGTCCCATCTAAGCCTTGAAGAACGCATTGTGTTAGGCTTAGTAGACACAAACGAAAATCCTGCACCACCATTACTATCTGATGGGAAACGAACATGGATTGACCAAGTAATTCAGCCAAACAATCACCTATACCACCCAGGTATTTATGATAATCAACCATCCTTGCCGGAAACGATCGATCCACTTGAGTTCTTTTATTGGGAACTTACTGGTTTTTTGGTGGTTAAAAACGCGATGGATCAAAGCTGGTTGGCTGCAGCCAACGCTGCGGTTGATGCCAATATCCATCGAATTGACTACGCTGGCGCCAGTCGCAGCCAAGTGTATGGTGGCCCCCAGATGCGTGGAAGCGGTCGGCCGGGACTGACAGTAACCGAACTGCCTGCTGAGCATCTCCCACCCTTCCAGCGTATGGTAGCTGATCCTGTGTTAGTCCATCGACTCAATTGGATGCTTGGGGGGCACTTTCGAACAGAAGGGTTTGGGAGTGTGATTGCAACTCGTCGTGGAGGTGGGGGGCAAATCTTACATGGGAATGGGGATCCTATCTATCCGAATATCAACTGGTGGCCGTACCTCTACCAAAATGGCAAATGCTATACTGGTCAAGTAAATGTAGCTTGGCAACTTCATGACGTAACTGACCAAGAGGGTGGTTTCGTCGTAGTTCCTGGCTCACACCACGCAAGATTCCCACTTCCCTCTAATGACTCAGGTGATCCTGCTGGTTATAAGGGAGTACTACATCCATTGATGCAAGCTGGTGACCTGCTGTTCTTCATGGGAGGGGCCACCACCCATGGAGCTTGGGCATGGCATAGTGAAGTTGACCGGAGGTGCGTACTGAATGGATACTGGAGTAAAGATATGGCACGATTAGGCTGGGTTAACGGACCGAATCTTAGCACTAACCCGACTCCACCTAAAAAAAGTGCTAAAACATAAACTCAAATCTTGTAGAATTATCCCATATGAAGTTTCTTGGTGACAACATATCTTAATTTGTCATTGTCGTCACTAACTATCTGGCACAAACTCAGAAATATAGCTGTGCCTACATCAACCTCAAATAGACAACCTTAGAAGAAAAGAGTGTCAAATGCNNGNAGAAAGTTTAAANTTAGGAACAATATAAAGTACCTAAGCAATCAAGGCACACAAATCCAAAAAATTATAGAAATTTAGGCATTAGTTTAACAGATAGTATTTTAACAATTTAAATAAAGTTTATGGCAATGCCATACGGAGGCGCTCAATGGTCACATTAGGCAACGACGACTACACTTACGAGGTATCAGGAGAAAACTGGGGGCAACTCCCAGAAGGTTGGTTCTACAAGGAGGCCACTTCCGTGGACGTTGACTCCAAGGANAANGTGTATGTTTTCAACAGAGGCAATCATCCTATGATAGTNTTCGACACTGAAGGCAATGTGTTACGTAGTTGGGGCGAAGGCGATGTTTTCACTAANCCNCACGCNGTGACCATNGCTCCCGATGANACAGTCTGGTGTGTTGANAATCAGGATCACTCCATACGNCATTTTACNCCGGAAGGCAAATTACTGATGACTCTCAATGAAAAAAAACAACATGCGCCTGCTATGAGCGGCGAGCCTTTCTGTAGTCCTACTCGAGTGGCAATTGACCCTCGAAACGGTGACATTCTGGTGGCTGATGGNTATGGCAACGCNCGTGTTCACAGGTTCTCACCGGATGGGAAGCAACTGCTGAATTCTTGGGGTGANGCAGGAACCGAACCCGGAAATTTTAACATCGTTCACGATATCGANATAGACGATGACGGTTACATATATATCGGNGACCGTGAGAANAGGCGGGTTCAAGTATTCAACCCAGCNGGCAAACTAGAGGCGAGATGGGGGGATCTCTCTAGGACAGCTGCAGTACATGTATCAAAAGGTTTAGTTTACGTCGGTGAATATTACGCAGGCGGAAGTGAAGCCTATAAGGTAGCAGGCCGATTGGGTCCCCGTGTATCTATACTAGATACAAAAGGTAACATACTAGCTAGGCTCAGTGAGGAAGCCTTTGGCGACGAACCAGGTAGATTTTATGCTCCACACGCAATAGCAACTGACTCCAATNATGATATCTACGTGGCAGAGGTCTCCTATGCTGAGTTCGGCATGCACCCAAACTNAGATAAAGAACTTCGCTCCATGCAGAAATTGATAAAAAAATGCTCTGCCTAAGGCATACGGAAAAATCATGCTAAAATATTTGCACTTGCTGACGAAGACACCTTAGGCGATCAGTGAGCCTGTCAATCTGAAACCCAAACCATATCCCNTTTTGTTGTAGNAGGGAAAGAAGATTAAATTATAGTCNCAGAAACTCCGNATAGNCACAANGTGTTATGCCTAAATGTTTAGGACAATATCAAAGATAATATTTATCGGTTAACCGACATACATCAAGGTATAGAAATAACTTAGTTAANAATAAGCAAATAAGCTTAGCATAAATCCTATGAGTCAGATAAAACAGAAGATTCAATGGCCGAAGTTGCTGATTGCGTCACTGATAATTTTGCACATCCTGCCAATTTGGGTATTCAGATACTTCCCTTCTCAAGATGGTCCAGCACATGTCTACAACGCCTANNTTTTAAATTCCATGCCCTCAACAGAATCANTACTTTTACGNGATTATTATCAAGTCAATCTGGCCCTTTTCCCTAATTGGATTTCGCATCTTGTTTTAGCAGGGTTAATGTATATTGTACCACCACTTATTGCTGAAAAAATTCTGTTAAGCCTAATTATTGGTTTGTTACCAATTTCGTTTTTTTATTTTTTGAACTATTCGACGAACAGAACGAATAGGGAGATANACTTTAATTTATATGGNTTTTTCGGNTTTTTGTTTAGCTACCATTACCTATTACACATGGGATTCTACAATTTCTCCCTTTCTGTATCATTGTATTTCTTTACCTTAGGCTATTTTTCG
Organism: Candidatus Poribacteria bacterium; assembly: GCA_002729415.1. Lineage (GTDB taxonomy): Bacteria > Poribacteria > WGA-4E > WGA-4E > UBA9662 > UBA9662. The sequence continues at coordinate 3,082 of PBXZ01000085.1, forward strand.
CGATACTACGCTGAGATGGCTTTGGATCGATCTGGCATCCCAAAACTATCACTCTTACTTCTGTTATGTCTCATGACTTACTTTTGCCATATTCTTTCTTTCGCCTTGGTGGTATTGTCACTCACGTTATTTTTCGTAGTTAAATTTTATCCTAGGCCTGATGAAAGTTGGGCATCAAAATGGCGACAGATCGTTGCAATCTTGATTGCATTGACACCCTTATATTTGATTGTACTTAATTACTTGAGGACAAGTGGCATTAACCAGAAAAATCAACAGGAGGGAATTGGGCAAATTTGGGCTCGCTTGTCAAACCCTGACAAGTGGTTTTATTTATTGAACACGCAAGTCCTTGTTTACTTCACAGATGCCCACCAACTAATAACCCGTATGATGCTGGTTTTGTTGGGTTTGCTGTTTATAGTGACTATTTATCGCCGATATATTCAGAAGATATCTGGAACTTCACCTGAAATCTCAGACCAGAGGGGTCTTCCGTACTTAATGTTATCTGGTCTTCTAACATTAGTCTACTTTGTAATGCCTTGGTCGATTGGATCTGGTGCTTGGATTAATGACCGTATAAGTTTATTCATTCTCCCTGTTTTATTGCCATTTTTATCTCAAGATTTTTCCAAGCATATTAGATATAGTTTGTTGATTCTTATTATTGGTTTGTCTATCGGACACCTTGCCATCAGTTGCCGCTACTATTATCCTCTGAACAAAAGCATTCAGGAGTTTACGTCTGGAGTCGAATTGATCGAAGACAATAAGATATTCCTTGGTCTCAGTTCTGATTTTTCTCCTGCGGTAACAAATAATGCCCCATTTACCCATAATGAGTATGTGGAACCATTCGTTCACGTTGTCAACTATTATGGTCTCAATAATAGATGTATCAGCTTAAGCAACTATGAAGCAAAATATGACTACTTTCCGTTAAATTGGAAACGGAAGCACACAGGAATAATTGATTATATTGTAACTTGGAAGTTGGATCCTAATTATCCCGAAGCATGTGGAGATAATGTCAAATCGACACACAATTTAGATGTCAAGGAGGTCGCTAAGCGACTACAATTTGACTATGACTTAATTCACACTACAGATAATTTAGCACTTTATCGCCACAAAACCAATCGGCAATAAGATTAAAGTTTAAAATCGGCATTATTTTAAGGCTTTACCTCCCGACTTCTTAAGAATACTCCTCTACATAAGAAAACCCCGCACAGATGGGTTTATTGGACATCTAATAATTTGACAATCAATAAAGGGAAGAACTCCATGAATTCAAGAACCATTCAGACATTGGATTCTAATACAGAGTTATTTTTTGACGACACTCTGATTATGTCCAAACAAGGCGTAACTCGCACGATTCACCCGGGGNAAAANNATGAAACACCGGTGTTGTATCCGGACCCANACAAACCATGGGAACANGGNGGCAACGACCAATCAAAACGTATCCACCTTTATGGGACCACAATGTACGATTCAGAGATAGATAAATATCGCATGTGGTATATGTGTCGTATGGGTCCCCATTGGCGATTCAAGGCACACACTATACCCAGCCTTTATATACCACGCTCAGATCGGAACCCCTCAACATTTATGGGACAAACGCACGATGCNTACGGTCGGAAGTTTGTCGAAAATGATCGNGGTGACCTGACCTGTTATGCAGAAAGCGACGATGGTGTAGTATGGACAAAACCGAATCTCGGCATTTTTGAGTTCGATGGTAACACCAATAATAACATTGTCTGGGACTTCCATGGTGCAAGTGTCTTCCGAGACAATGAAGAACCAGACGTAAAGAAACTTTACAAAGCCATCGGTTTTTGTCGTCGCTATCGTAACATCTTCCTACTTACATCGCCAGATGGAATCTTCTGGGACGATTCAGCACATCTTGAGCCAGTAGCGGATAGGGAAAACGAAGGATGTTTTAATGTGGTGCATGACAACAAGACAAACATTTTTCGGGCGTATGCNTTANCTCGTGGAACAGACAAAGACAAACGTCGAATGATCTGCTATACCGAAAGTCCATGCCTATCAGGCCCCTGGCAACCGTTGAGCCCAATGCTTAGTGCCACACCACACGATGACACAGTTGGCGCTAATAAATATGGAGCCATTCGGGCTGAAATTCACAATATGTCAGGCTTTCGATACCACAATATCTACATTGGCATCGCTGGCCTGCTATATGTGACGGGACTCGGTTCACCAAGAGACCAGATGCCGATTGATGGTCCGATTGACGCACATCTCATCTATAGCCACGATGGAATCAACTGGTCTTATCCTGATGCGGAACAAAAACCAATTATTCCCCGGGGAGAAAGAGGAACNTACGACGGAGGAATGATCATGGGAACAGCTACACAACCGATCGTTGACACCGACGGGATCNATTGGTACTATACCGGAGCTCGGCACACTCACGGACTTGATCTCAAAGACAGGTACAAAGCCATTGGGCGAGCAACCTGGAGATTGGATGGCTTCGTCTCACTCGATGCAGACAAAGGCGTTGTCGAAACCATCCCATTGCACATTCCAAGCGGAGATCTTCACATCAATGCAACAACTACAGATGGCTCAATCGGTGTTGAAGTGTTATCAAGTACAGGGCAAATTCAAACAGGGTTTTCAATTGACGATTGTATCCTACTCACTGGCAACAGCACGAAACATCGCATCCGGTGGAAGTCATCGGTCGGCGCAGAACTCATTCTAGCCGATGCTTGTCAACCACTACGACTTCGTTTTGTCCTTAATCGTGCCCAACTCTATGCGTTCTGCATTAATTAATATTTATATGACTAATTAGGTGCAGAATTATTTGCGTNTGATTAACTATATACCCCACCGTTTATCGATGATGAACAGCGTCCTACAGTCATAAAGAGAGTAAGAAATCCCCACATTTAAATAGTAACGCTAGATTTTAAAGGAACAGAGAACATACTTTTNTGATGCTTATACTTCCTNTGTAATATGTGTTAGNATGGCGAAGATNTAATGGTTCATAACAATCTATGAGTGGNCTATATTAGGCAAGCTAGAGGAAACAGTTGTCCAATTCGAAAAGGTGTGATTGAGATTGACCTTAACTTTGCACTGNCAATAGAATGGCTGCAGAAAGCAATTGTTTTAGATACAAGCTGGATTGGGGCCTCTAAGACAGACAGCGATTTTGATAATATCCGCCGGAGTTGAGAATTCCAGCAGTTAGTCAACTCTCAATAGAAAATTGGAGTCCTATAACTTCTATAATATGTGGTGAGTTGTTGTATTTAATTCAGAATATTTGATGCGTATAAACTTAAGTTACAGTGAGAACCCAGCTATATCTTGATTGTGTTCTATATGAGCCAAGATTTAAGTACAAGGATTATAGATAAAATGACGAATGGTATATTGGGAATGAAGTTAGTTCTTCTATCTTCATCCTGAAAACTACTTCACAATTACCAATGGTCGGCTTGCAATAACGAGGGGCTTTCTATTATTGCAAATGGGGAAAAAACTGCTGTGATTTCCAAAAACTATCCATTTATTCTGGAAGGTTCTTTAAGTTTAGTTCACAATTGTGAGGAAATCCCATTCACTTCATTTTGCTATGGTGTTGTAGAAACAAGACGTGGGTAAAAGTAAAGACGAGTGGGGATCCCTTCTAGCTCTTCACTGACAGTGTAATACCCAGTACTACCAGTATCCCAACATACCGCTTCCCCTTGCGGTTCGTTTTCATACACGTATGGTACTGTAACGTAATGATCTAACTCGAACGCTTTCCATAAAGGTTGGTTCGAGTTACGAGCAAAGTAGTAGATATCACTATAAGTCTTAATTAGTATCTCTGATCCACAATGGGAAACGTCTCCTCCAACTACCAATCCAATATTTAATGTGGTGACACATTCGAGTGTCATCACATCAGTAACTGACTGAGGATAAGGTATAAGATAAACATTAACGCTGCCTCCCCATTTGGATATGACATAAAGNTCTTTTGTCAATGGATCGACCAACAGTGTTTCGGCATCATGAANNCCATCAGAATACTGAAACGAAATTTTTTCTATATTTGTTATCGTTTTCCCNTNATCAAACGGTGNTTGATCAAGATCAATAATTGGCTCTGGAAAACGATAGATGTGTTTCAANTGGTACTGNGAAAAATTATCACCGATATCACCTAGATACAGGTAGTCATGATCATCTTTTGGCCCAGGACCAATGGCAATATCCTCCCAATCTCGATTTATGATTCCCTCGATATGATAAATACCTAGGTGTCTACCTTTGATATCCAAAGCATATAAACAATTTGGATTATCACTATCATTATGAATCCATAATACCCCCGAATTCTTCCGGCTAGCCACAATACCCGATGCTTCACGGATTTCCTCATGTTCAATTAACCCAAGGTCGACCCAAGTATCTTTATCCTGTTCATTAGCATATAATGCGGAACTTGTTATGCAGAGAGGTATAACTATCAGCTGCACTATCTGAATATAGAATTTNGAANTTGGCATTGATTACACTCTCCTTTGATTGCGGGAAAACACNAGTGATAGCATGTACAAGGTCAAATTTATTCTTCTCTTTTCTTTTTACGAANCTGATGATCATATATCAAAAAACGGATAATTTCATCCGATATTTCCTTTGTTAGTCCCGACCCAGATTTATNCATCATTTTATAGACATATTCTTGCCATTCCTCAGCAGAAAAATTAGAGTTAATNGGGCGAGCTAAAGTATGACAACGGCTGCANTTNCTGGCAAAAACCTTATATGACTGCCGCATTTTCCGTGGATAACTTGACACATCAATTTCAGCTAGGCCTAAATCAGCAGGATATATCTGGCTAACCACTTTTGACATTCTGTAAAACAGAACAACCAACAAACAAGAGAGTATCAANATNATAACAATNGAAATGNTGAAAACAGGACGAATGTNTAACAAAATTAACCGGCGTAAATTTAACTTNAAATTAATTGGAGGTATTATACTAGATCAAAAAAAACAAAATCTCGGATACGTCAAATTAGAAAAAGATATTAACATCGTAAACCTATTGTATAGTTAATCATTGCTTAAACGTGCACGATTGTGCGGCGCATCAAATTTGAAATTAGGGCCAACAGGCACGATCTTTGTTGGATTGATTTCGGGGTGTGTCATATAATAATGTCGTTTGATATGATCGAAATCAACCGTTTCTGCTATACCATTATGATGGTATAGATCACACATATACCCATAAAGATTTGGATAGTCGATGATNCGTTTCAAGTTACACTTGAANTGNCCATGATAAACGGCATCAAAGCGGATTAGTGTAGGAAAAAGACGCCAATCGGCTTCCG
>PBXZ01000086.1:0-15077 GCA_002729415.1 Candidatus Poribacteria bacterium
TTATTGGGAAATAGTGTCAAGGGTTATAAACAAAAAATTTGGTGAATTTGGCCACTATAATTGGTGAGAAGGGATTTAAAAATTACTTCAGATAACTTGGGGTCAATAAGAGGTTTTAAAAATTGTTCTGTTTCAATCGAAGACTAGTATCATTGAAATAACATAACCTAAATTTCTTTAAGCAAGGATACAATATCTTTTGACAGTTGACTCATTTTTTCCTGATCGACGCCATCATAATACCCGCGGATTTGCATCTTTTGGTCAACAAGAACAAAGTAGGTACTATGGTTGATAGAATCTTCAACAGAACTAACTTTAAATCCTTTAAAAGCAAGTTTATGTATAGCCTCTGATGAACCGGTTAGGAAATACCAGGTGTTGGTGTCAGCACCATAACGTGAGGCATATGCATCCAGAACTTGCGGCGAATCTCGACTAGGATCAACAGAAACCGAAATCATTCTTACCCGATCATCCTTTTGAAAATTCTTGTGAAATTCTGCCATCTTCTGGCTCATGGCCAAACACGGTCCAGCACATTTGGTAAATATAAAGTCAGCGACCCAAATTTTTCCTTTCAGTTGATTAGAGGAGAATTCGTTAGCGTTGGAATCGATGAGGGAAAAATCAGGGACTTGGCCATAAACAGCAAGTTCTGAAGATTCAAGGGGAGAATCTCGAAAAAGAATGAATCTGACTGTGAACAATCCAAAGACTATAAGCAGAAAAGCCACAACTAGCGAGGATTTTAACATAGGTTCCAAGTCTAATGTTGGATCAAATACTTCTAAGCATTACACCAAGGAAAACAGCAATGGAGGTTGAAACTAAGGCCAGAAGCCACATCTTTTCTGCTGCCGGATAATTTTCTTCTCGAGCCTTCTTTGATCCGATTCCAGAAAATGCCCCGACAGCAATCAGGAGCACGAGTTTGGTCAAAATAACATGAGTTACTCCATCTTTAAATATTTCACCCAGCGAGATGCCTGCCTGAAACGAATTTTGCACCTGAAAGTAAAATAAAGCAAAGCCACTAATTAAGATCAGTCCGATAAAGAATTGGGTTATTTTCAATAAAGCGTGGATGACTCCCTGATAAGACTGATCAGCCGAGGCAAAAACCAGCCGCCCATAAAGAAACCCACCAAATACACCAGCCATGGCCAGTAAATGAACCCAAATTAGAAGATTTTTTAGTAGTGACATTTTTTTATTTCAAAAAAAAAGATGAACAAAGCAGAAATAACTATAACTAGCCATTCACAAGAAATGAAGAGAGGTACGGTTGGACAAACCAGTCTCAGAGAAAATAAGTTACTTATTCGTCTTCTGCAGATTCAGCAACTTTCTTGGCCATCCATTTTTCAAACTCTTCCTTGGGATGAACCACCATATCAGCACGCATTAGATAATGTCCGATACCACATAGTTGCGCACAGGCAACTTCCCACGGACGAACGATTTTAACGATTTTCGATCCACTCAGGTCTTTTGGGGAAGACACTTCAAATGTACCATTTTCCAAGTTGATATTTTTCACAACCAATTCCTGTCCACGTGGACCGAGTGTGCCACCAGTAAACAAAACTTTAGAGGCGCGTCCTAATATACCATAAAAGTCTTTTTCTTCTCTGCCGTAGAAATCCTTAATATGTTCAGGACCTATCGTAATCACAGAATTTTGATCCCCTCTAGGAGTAACCGTAAAGTCAGTTATGTTTACTAGGTCATAACTAGATTTATTTGGTTCAAAATACACGGGAACTTGTATTCCTGGGATTGTATCTTGCTTTACACGCATTACAGGCAGGAAAAACGAGTGTATAACATCTTTACTCATCAGTTGGGCAATTACAGGCTTGTTAACCGGTAGATGTAACTGATTGACTGTTGTAATATCATCCCTCGCATTTGGATCGCTTAGATCTAAACCAACGGGATTATCTCGATAGAAACTTTTGTTTCCTTTAACCGTTTCGGGGTTAATTACGCGGCCGAATTTGCCGTCTGGTCCCGGGTAGTGAAAATTCCAAGCAAATTGTTCTGCCAAAACACGAACCACAAGAGGGGCTTTAACGGATTTGACATTGGCATCCACAAGTTGTTGTGACCAGAATGGCAACGAAACACCTATCAGCAAAATCCCTTCAATAACTGCAACCCCGATTTCCAAGTAGCTTGAAAGGTGCCCCCTTACTCCATCATAACTTGCAGTTGGATTCTTAGATTGTCTAAAACGCAGTAGCGTATAGACCAAAAAAATGCCCCAGCCAATCCCCAGAACAAACATCAGGACATGAAGCAAATAAATTAGGTTGTCAGTTTCGTGGATACCACTCTGCAAAACCCCGTGAGCCGTTGCATTCATCGGCATACCCGGCATTTTCTTGCCTAGATCTAAAAGATCCCGCATAGGTAGAACAACGCTGACTATAACCACAATGGCAACCAGACCAAAAATCACCAGAAGGAACGATCGTTTTGAGGCGGATTTCTCCATTTATGAATTTTCTCCCTTTTTCTCGTTTAAGCTGTTGGCATGGACTTTTGCTCTTTTTCGAAGGTTCAGAAAAAACACGGCAAAACTAGCCCAGATTCCAGCAACAAAGACAAGCAAGGTCAAAATACCCATGTTCATGCCAATTATCATGGGAGATTCTGGATCGCCATAGCAGACGGAACAGGCGACAGATATTTGCTGAACAGATAACATTAAAAGAAAACTGCAAATAAAAGGCAAATAGTTTATGCGCTTCACGGAACCCTCAAGTCTTTAGTCTTTCGAAGAAACAGAAAAATATAGTAGATTAACCCTGCACCGGCGGCAATGGAAAACAAGCTGCCAAGTAAATAGATCACGGTAGCATTTGCCAAATAGAACCTCAAACACCAAGCACCAAAACCAAATGAGAAAATAGCAGAGATAAGAATCACAATGATGTGAAATGCTTTAAGTGACATGATTAGAGACTTTTACCACCAATTTAAGATCTAGAGAAGGCAAAGTTAGATGTTGAAGTTTCACCCTCATTAACCGTAACCGTTGCGGTTTGAACCCCCAATTTTTCATGCCAAGCTTCAATCTGATAAGTACCAGCCGGTAAATTCCTGATTTCAAATTTCCCGTTCGGAGCAGTCAAGCTGAAGAATGGATGGGGCAGAACACTAACGTATCCACCCATCCAAGGATGAACATCACATTTAATTGGAAAAGGATCCTGTTCTTCTTCTTGGAAAGTATAATCAATTTTCTTGGTCATTTTCGGCATGGCTTTATTGAATTCTGAGTTTATATCTGGCATGGCATGAACATTGTGCATTATACCATCAGAGTTTTTGATGGTTATTTCTTGGCCAGTCATGACTGCTAGAATATGCGGTTTATACATACACCCATATTGATCTAAGATGGCTGGTTTAACACGACCAGCCGAAACCTCATCAGTTGCATCGTAGGCCCGACCAATAGGTGGCCCCTCTGTAATGCGAACTAAAATATTGGCCAATGTATTGCTTGGTCCAACAACTACAGTATCAGATGTTGGTTCGGTTGTTGTATATTTTCCGTAACAACCAACATCAACCGACATCTCTTCTATCAGTGATTTCATTCTGGGAACAGTGCCTTCAAAAGTAACCAACCCGGAAATAACTGAGGTGCCGTATATGGCGCCACCGGATGAAGCGGTTGTTGAACCATCGCCTGTTTGTTGAGGATTAAACACTTTATTACGCCAATAAGCACCAATTGGACTACCTGTTGGAGCGGTAAATTCACCACTATGTTCGTCATCATGGTTTCCATGATCCTCTTCATGTTCCTGAGGCTCATGAAGGTGGGTTAGAGATTCATTATACTTTTCTTGGAATCTGCGTTCATCTTCATCATTATAATACGGATGCTTGTTTCTTGTCGCACCTAGTGCAATAAACACTAAAATCAAAAAGCAAACAACCGTTAGCCCTAGAAGCTGATAAATGGACTTCTTTTCGTGGTTCAAGTGCATGAAATACAACGCTACTAATGATCCCTTAACTGCAGCAACGATTAAAGCAACAACAATACCACCTGTTATACCAAGGTCGACTCGGCTAACTCCAACAGTGACTGCCGTCAGTATGGCTAAAGCCAGAAAAACATATAAATACTTCTTAACGTCTCGGCTAATATCATGTATATGACCTTCTGCCATTATTCAATCCCTCCCTAACTTCCGGGTAACAAGTATAGAACAGGAAACAGGAAAATCCAGACTAGATCGACAAAGTGCCAGTATAATCCAGCACACTCAATTCGGTTTATAAATCTGTCCGGCTCAGTCTCCCACATTTGACAACCCGGAACTGCTGATACAAATGTTTTCACCAATCCCGAAAGTAAAAGAAAAACGTATAAAATAATGGGACTAACTGCAAAAACAATCCCAGATTTGTGATACAACAAGAAAGCACATAATACTATCAATGCAGCAGGTATAATCAGGTAATATATAATTGCCCAAAACCGTGTTAACAGGGATTTCCAAGGTAATAGGAAGTATCCATTGACCAGAACACCACCGATAATGTGAAGCGCATGTAATCCAGTCAAGGTGAAATATATAGCGTAGAAATTATGGGTTTTAGGATATATACCGTGAGAAAATTTGTAGTTATATTCATAAGCTTTTGCGACTAAAAAAACCAACGAGAGTAAAACGGTAAGTCCCATAAAAAGTTGGAATCTTTTCAAACTCTCAGCTCGGATTTTTTGAGGATTAGACAGAGCCGATACCGTAATCCTTTCCTGAACATCCTCCGAACCCAATTCCAAGTTGGCTATTTCTTTCTCCCTTGCCCGACCAATTGCTAGAGATGCCCAAGCCATGATTATAGTAACACTAGAAGCAATCAAGACGAAGGTGTTGAAGGTCGCTAGCGGAACATTGAGACCCGCCCCACCTTTTTCAACCGAAATACTGCCTTCAAGCCAACCAACGGCTCCAGTACGTAACAGAATATAAGTAGAGAAAAGACCTCCGAACAGCATCACTTCAGACGCCAAGAAAAGCCATATTCCCATTTTACCGTTATAGACTCCCGTGTCCGGTCGACTTTCTACTGTGTAAGGAATTTGCAAAGTTAAGCCTCCAATTCCAACGCTTTGTTCTGTGGTGTGAAATCTTCGTCCATACCCGGCAGACTATATTCATATGGTCCCCGAAAGACTTCAGGAATTTCGGCGAAATTCATGTGGGGTAGTGGAGGAGATGGAGCAGCTGTCCACTCCAATGTCGTGGCCTGCCATATATTATCCTTAGCTTCTTCACCCCACCAGATGCTACTGAAAAAATTAAAAATAAATGGGAGTTGGAAAATCGCCAGTCCCCAAGCGCCATACGACATCACTTGATTCCAACCCAAGACATCCTGAGCATGAGCGTATGTGAGACCTCCGTCAGCCAATCGTCTGGAGACACCAGCTAACCCTTGGATAAACATCGGCATGAAAATCACGTTCATGCCAATAAAAGATCCAAAAAAGTGAATTTTACCTAAGCCTTCATCCATACGACGACCTGTAATTTTAGGAAACCAGTAATAGATTCCAGCAAAAAGGGCAAAGATAGTACCTGGAGCAACAACATAGTGAAAATGACCAATGACATAATAAGTATCGTGAAGCGGAATATCACTAGTGTTCAGCCCCAGTGGCAAGCCTGTCAGTCCGCCAATACCAAACATTGGTAAAAAAGCCAAGGCAAAAAGCATCGGGGTATTGAAACGGATCGACCCACCCCAAAGTGAAATCATAAATGCTGTTAAAATAACAACAGATGGAATGGAGATAATCATGGTTGTGGTTTGGAAGAAGGCGCTGATGGCTGTACCCATACCAGTCAGGTACATGTGATGTGCCCAAACGATAAAAGACATGAAGCCAAGAAAAATCGCAGAATAAACCAAGGATTTATAGCCCCAAAGTGGTTTACGTGTGTTATTGGCGATAATCTCGCCAACAATCCCCATAGCCGGTAAAATCAAAACATAAACTTCCGGGTGGGCTAAAAACCAGAATAAATGTTGCCAGAGTATTGGACTTCCACCACCAGCTATGTCAACTGGTTGACCACTAACCACCAAACCAGTTGGCATGAAAAAACTGGTTCCAGCAAGACGATCCATCAGTTGGAGGATTCCTGCTGCTTCCAACGGAGGAAACGCTAACAAAAGCAAAAAGGATGTAACCAACTGCGCCCAGATAAAAAACGGTAGACGCATAAAGTTCAATCCTGGCGCGCGCAGTTGGATAATGGTAACAATAATATTAGCGGAACCAAGCAAAGATGATGTAATGAGAAATACCATGCCAACAAGCCAAAAATCTTGTCCATGTCCAGCAGCAATATTAGATAATGGAGGATAAGATGTCCAACCAGACTGGGCAGGACCGAGAGGAATAAAAAAGCTAATCAACATAATAAGACCACCAACAAAATAGACCCAGTAGCTAGTCATATTAAGCCGAGGAAAAGCCATATCCGGCGCTCCTATTTGAATCGGAACAATATAATTACCAAATGCTCCGACACCGAGTGGAACAACCCCTAGGAAGATCATAATAGTACCGTGCATAGCGCCAAACTGGTTGTACACTTCCGATGAAATCGCAGCACCAATTATAGGAAGAGGATTATCGGGAAACGCCAATTGCCAACGCATCAACATCATCAGGACAAAACCAAAAAAAAGAAAAACCAAGCTAGTAATACCATACTGGATACCAATGGTCTTGTGGTCTACCGAGAAAAAGTACTTTCGCCAGAAGCCCTCATCGTGATGATGTTCCTCATGGTGATGCTCCTCATGATTTTCATGAAGGTTTGAATCGTTCTGATGTTCCATTTCTTTATCCTGTATAATGCTTTGCTTCTAGGAGATTAACTTAATAATTAAGATTTACTCAAGGTAAAGTTTAATGTATGGGTTTTACCGTCCTCAACAGTAACAGCTTGCGTTTGTGTCCCCAGTTTTTCGTGCCAAGCTTTAACATCATAAGTACCCGCTGGTAAATTCCTAATTTCAAATTTTCCCTCTATGTCAGTTACATTAAAAAACGGGTGATTTGAAATGCCAATGTAGCCTCCCATCCACGGGTGTACATCGCACTTAATAGGGAAAATTGGTTCAGCTTCTTCAAAAGTATGCGAATATGTCTTCTTGGTTTTCGGCATGGCTTTATTAAACTCGGTATTTTTTGCTGGCAACGCATGGACATTATGCATGATTCCATCCGAGTTTAAAATTTTGATTTCTTGTCCCACCATGGCTCCGACCACATGAGGTTTATACATACAACCTTTCTGGTCTATCACTACGGGTTCGGATGGGGTAGCATATTCGGCATTGGTTGGTACCCCTTTTGCGATATGAACAAATACATTCGCTAATTGGTTTCTTTTGCCTAAAACAATTGAATCTGATACTGGATCATCGGAGTACTCAGCAATACAGACCGACTCTACAGCCATATCTTCAGCTAGGGATTTAGCCCATTTCTTGGGAGCTTTGCCTTCAAAGGTAATTTCTCCAGTGATGACCGCAGTTCCTGTTGAAGCCGCGGCGGCTGTTACAGCTTTGCTACCAGATCGCTTAGGAACAGGCCTTCGTCTCTCTGCTGGTTTATCATTCCCGCTACAACCAATTAAAATTGAAACTGCCGTAACCATAAATACAATAGCGACAAATCTTTTTCCCATTATTGTTTATGTGTTTTCCTTCTCAAATTTTTCAGCCAGAAAATGCTTAAACCCTTCCATATCCGCAGGCACCTCAAAACCACGAAACTCGCTACGACAATCGTAACAAACAACCATGTTTGGCACACGTCGATACAGTAACCAATCAAAAAACGACAGAACTGGCAAGCTGAGACAATAAGTGAAGGGTGCCAAGCAAACACCCACGAACATGATGGCTAATCCCAAGACCTTATTAAAATCCTTTTGTCCGTAAAAATATGGACAACCACATATAGGACATTTCTTAAAGATACTATCCCGATCAATCTGCCATGTTGTCTTGCAACTCGAACACTGAATACTTCTGACTTCCTCACCAACTTCAATTTGTGAATCATGACAACAGTGTTGGCATTCAACACTGATCGACGATTTCATAACGCAAGGCCATACTGAATCAAGTAATACTTATACGCAAAATCTCCCATCAGGACTGAAATAGAGACTACATACAAAATCCCTGTTGCCGATTGGGTTGATTTTAACTTTACCGTTTCATGTACAAAATACAGGAGAATAAATGGAAAAATTGTTCCAAAAAAAAATCCAACCGATAGGAGGAGACCATCAATCATCTGAATGAAGCGAAACAGCGATATCTCAACGTCCAAATACGTCACTTTTCCAATCATAATCGACAGAAGGTTCCAGATTAATCGAAGAGTNACCAAACCCCAGAAGATCCTAGTAGCCTTCATCAACAAATTAATCGGTAAATTTTCAACATTCAAGTACCAATGACCAAGTACACCCGCAAATATTGAAGAGCATAACACTAAACCACTAAGAATGCTGATAATCTGCAACATCCAGTCGTATGAAATCAACTGGTCTTGTACTTGAAAAAGAGCAATAATTCCGATAACTGATGTCGAAGCTATCGAGAACCATTTTATCCGGTCCCGATTCCAAAAGTAAGCGGACACAGCAAGCAATGCTATAAACCAGAAAGTTACTAGTCCTTTTACCGGAAATGTGACAGCATGTATACGCCACAGGCTGATCACTCCAAGTCCACCAACGACGCCACAAAAGCCGAGATTGAAACGATAAAATCCAGTTTTCACAACATCTCTATGATTAACCCAAAAAAAAAGGGGGTATAAACAGCCAAAACCCAGTGAGGTTGTCACAAGTGTGTTAGTTAGCATTATTATTCGATGGCAAGAATATAATCTCGCAAAGCGTGAATTTGGTCTTGTTCTTCAGCAGTTAAACTTTCCGGATCGAAATAGGACGGCATCTTAGTTCCTGGAAGCAACTTTTGCGGATCAAGTAACCACTTGACAATCCACTCTGGTTTCAATCGCTTTTTCGCCATAGCCAAGTTAGGTGCCCAATTAGCTGGTGATCCTTCCGGCATCTGATTTCCTTTGATATGGCACTTAATGCATTGAAACTCTTGTTCTAGCAGGTTTTTGGCACTAGTATATTCTTCTTTAGTGAATTTTGGTTTTACGTCATCGACAAATGGAAAGTCCTGCTGGTCAAGGTAACTAAAATATCTAACTAAGGCATTAACTTGCTCTTCGGTAAAATTGNAGGTTGGCATTCGGACCTTCAGCCACGGCCGAATGGACATAGGTGCACGGAAGAAACTATATAACCAATCCGTCTGTACTTTTTGGCCTTCGCCTATCAGATTAGGAGGACTATAGCTGTTGGTTACAGCTTGTGCATCATTCTGATCACGTCCCTCAAAGTGTACAAGCCAGTTTGTTACGCTAGGTTTAATTGATCCTCCCTTGTCTTCAAGAAGATGACAACCAGTGCAATTGTATTCACGGGCCAAACTCTGTCCTTGCTCAACATAAACATTCTCTGGTGTCCGAGGTATAATCTTGGATGATAGAGCTTCTTCGTTGACAAAACCTAACAAAGCAGTAACGATCGCCTCAACTTCTAAATCACTAAAGCCAAAGTTAGGCATTCGAGTCTTTTCAGTGAATTTCTTGAGTTTGACTACCTTGGCATCATCTAGATTGGCAATCTTCTCTGTATTGCTATTAACAATAGCGTTCGTATCCCAAATTCGTGGATTCAATAGCTTTTGGCTAAACCAACCGTAATTCGTATGACTCAAGTGTTTCAAGCTTTTAGGTTTAATGTGGCCATTTTGGTCATACACAGCTTCTTGTACTGAACCAAAGTCGAGTTTCTTAGTCATTTTACTGCCATGATATGTTAAGTCAACCCCAACCGGTTTCTGGGTTTCAAATCCGGGAATGTTATGACAACCATAACAACCGTAATGGGAAATCAGCTTCTGACCAGCGAATTCCAGCATCTGATCCGTACTCATTTCTTTAATTTCTGCTTCTACCTCAACCTCGGATTTGGAACCTTCCAAAAACTCTTCTGTGATAGTAGATAGTATCTCTTTATTTAGTGACCTGACATTCGTTTTCTTGAAAGTCTGACGCAGTGTAACAAGGTAGGAAGTGAGATCGGCNGCTTCTTTGTCCGTCAGTCGCAAATTAGGCATTCGCGTATCCGGATTGTATTGGGTGGGATCTTTTAACCAGTTGTATACCCATTTTGGAGAAGTCTTGACACCAGTTCCGATTAAATTTGGGCCTTGCTCAAGACGCATTTTTTCCCGATGATCTACGATTTTAGCCTTTTTCTGGGCATTTGTATCGGTTGGCAAAAAATCGGTTGATTCGATCGCCAGCTCAGGTGAGATTTGGTGACATCCCATACAGCCAAGAGAATTGAAAAGTGTTTCCCCCGTTTCAGCATCACCTCTAATCGGAATCTCGGCCATCTCAAATTCTGAGCTGTTTTGGTAGAGATAGTGGGCAATAGCATGAACCTCTTGGTCATTTCGCTCGTCAGCATCCCTGTTGTTTAGAAGACCATAAAACTTTGGCATCCAAGTATTATGACGGAAATCCTGGGGATTTTTAATCCAGTTGCGTGTCCAACCTTCATCTTCAATTTTCGTGGCAACTTTGGTTAAATCGGGGCCAACAGGTTTTCTATCCTCGTATTTTTTTATATTGTGACAGCCATAGCAGCCAGCTCTCTCAATTAATGCAAGGCCAAGAGTTAGCTTCTCCCCACCCTCAATCTCTGACTCGCCAGCATGACACTTGAAACAACCTGCTTCAATATACTTGGCGGGAAACATCGGTCTCTGCCAATGGTGAAGAGTAAACCAGTCCGGATGGGTGTTTTTGGTTGGGTAGTTATGAATTTCTCCCCATTCCTCTTCTTGATAGTGAGATGAAGGCTTATGTACAACCGAAGAAAAACTTGTACCACGACCGCGACCTGCGTGACAACTTGTACAACCAAACTGCTCGATTGGATGTGGCGAATCGCTACTGAGAAACAGGTCCAACCTTGGATGTGCTCTGAATGGTTGTTTCACTGTTTGCAGAATGTTATCTTGGTTACGGTCTTCTTCTGGATCAAGCGAGCTATTTCCATTATCATCTTCATGCATGTAATCTTTGCGCTGAATGCCCTGATGACAGGTAGTGCACCTGTCAACTTTTGGAACCTTGGAAAACTTTAAGTCCTCAATCACGTCAGGGACGACAATTTGATCAATTTTATAGTAGGGACTGGAAAGATCAAGAACAGGAAGATCTCGGATATAGTTACCTACCACATTCATTGCACGAGCCACGCTTGCCCCAAATTTGCCTCGACTATCAACTTCATATATTTCGTTTTGGAGACCAACGTTGTTTCCGATACTGACAAGTTGAGGATCTACCTTTCTTAATTTACTTTTTAAGACATTCACTTCCGACATGAAAGCTCTGGCTTCTTTTTCCAGGCGTTTTTTCTCTTTTTCATATGGTGTCAGCTCGTTGCGGAGGTCACTTAAGTTTCTGTTGGAATCTTGTATCCTCGGTAACAACTCATTCATTTGAGCCATTTTCCCGTTCATTTCAGCCTTCAGCTTTTCGGAATTATCATGCCCCCCATGATGAGCTAAGGCCTCTTCATAAAGATATTTGACCTCATCATACAGAGATTTTCTTCTTTGGTATTCGCTAGAATATCTGAAGTTATCCGCTTCTTCCTTGGCAATTTTTGTTTTAAGTTCTTCAACTTTTTCGTATTCATCATCTAGAGCACGTTCTGCTTCATCAAGTGCCCACATTGCCTCTGCGTACTCAGCCTGATTCAGCAGTTTCGCTTCTGCTTCTAAGTATGCATCCCTAGTTTTATCAACTTCTAATTGGCGGAATTCTCGTTGATATTCTTTCCATTTACGCGAGTAATCATCTTGAAACATCCAAATAAGAGCTAAAACAAATATGATGCTGGAGATAGCAAACCATTTATTAAGGAGAGAAATTTTATAGTATCGTTCTTCTTGCTCTGCCATTATTGACGGTAACCTTTAATAATCATGAATAAAAAAACCTTCTGCATCTTGATGTTGAGTACATAGAAAAACGTGATTAAATGTTAAAGAAGTATTCCGGGATAGCAATTAAGTATTTCAGGTTAAACAACCATCTCAAATACATTTTTGCCGGAAGAGCAGCTAATGAAAGCAGCAAAACGAGAAAAACACTGTATCGCGCGGTTCCAAGCTTTTCAAGATATTTCTTTAAAATAGTTAGCGTCAGAATTGGTGGAAGTAGCGCGAAATACCCGCCGACAAGAAGGAACCCGAAAAACTCCCGCTTTAAAATATTTTTAGGTAATCCTTGTCCCAGAAATTTCACCCAGACATATTCCGATAAATTAACATTAGTCAAGGCTGGTAACAAATGCGAATCCCAATATTGGAAGGGACCAAAAAAATTCCAGTTAGGACCGCGTAAAAAGGTACCAATGATAATCATTACAACCCACATGCCCAGCCATCCAAACATGAAAATAGAGATCTCCGCTTTACGTTCAGCATAACTGTAGTAACCCGATCCTTTTTTATTAAGATCAATGTAAGGTATGGCCATTAACCCAACAATTATAAGTGTTGGAAAAACCACTCCAGCTAACCATGGATCATAATAGACCAGCATTTCTTGCAAGCCCAAAAAGTACCAAGGAGCCTTTGACGGATTGGGAGAATCTGCCAAATTCGCTGGCTCCTCAAGCGGAGCTTTCAGAACAATTCCCCAAACAGTTAGAAAAACCGAGCAGAGAATAAGTGCAATAAACTCAATATAGATAAGATCCGGCCAAACGAGTACCTTATCTTCAGGATCGTGGTATTCAGCCACAGGTTCGTTATTGGCTATCCGTTCGTCGTTTTCATGTGCCTGCTTCATTCCCAGCCATAAAAAGAAAGTAACTCCGAAAATCAAGCCTACGATCGGCACATTGTCCGGTTTGAAAATAATCAGTTGAAAATTATGATCGGTCAACCCTCCAAAAAGAAAGAAAGCCAGTAAAACTGAAAAAATGGCAATCCCCCCCTTATTGCTCCAAATTTTATAAACTCCCAACTTCCGATTAACTTTCATAAACCAATTATTGGGTGGAAAAACAAAGAAAAATGTAGCAATGATGATAGTAAAAAGTACCGTCGGTTTAGAGATTTGATTGATCAGGTTTTTTATTGTTTCCATACGAATTAAATTTTCTTTCCTGCTTTACTTTAAGTTGGGCCGGAAATACCTCCATCCTTTCGAACTCGCCAAAAATGAACAGCCATAAAAATCATGATGATAAAAGGCAAGCCTATACAATGCAAGACGTAGAACCTAAGAAGGGTTGCTTCTCCAACAAAGCGTCCAGCTTTTAAGATAAAACTCGCATCGGCTCCCGGATGGACCAGTTTGACATCGCCAATCTGCATTAGAGCGGCACCTGGGCCTTCATAACCAAGGAATGGAGACGCCCTACCCATGTTTGTCCCGACTGTAATAGCCCATATGGCTAACTGATCCCAAGGTAAAAGATAGCCAGTGAAGCTCAATAACAGAGTCAAAGTCAGAAGTATGACGCCCACAGCCCAATTGAATTCTCGGGGTGGTTTATATGATCCNGTCAAAAAGACCCGAAACATGTGTAACCATACCGTAATGACCATCAGGTGGGCCCCCCAACGATGGATCTCACGCATAATACCCAATGGCACCTGTTCACCCAAGTCAATCATATCCATGTATGCATGTTCAACAGTTGGTCGATAATAAAACATCAGCAAAATGCCAGTAATCGTCAGGATAAGAAACACAAAAAAGGAAAGTCCTCCCATACACCACGTGTATTTAACTTTAACAGCATGCTTGGGTAATCGTACAGGATGCAGGTGCAAGAAAACATTGTTCAGTACACCCATCATCCTCTGTCTTCTGGTCGTTGGTATCCCACCTGTACGGAAGATCGATCGCCAAATTTGTGTGCTACTCACTTTCTGAAAGAGGCTTTCTTTACCCCCTCTTGAATCTTTCATTAAACAGTTTCCTCTCGATACACTACACAACTAGATAAGACTCAGATTTTTCCCATTCACCTTTTTCTTGTTGAAATTTCTGGTTTTTATCAATCAGGATTTGACCATCATCAGCTCTAACAATGCGGTACCGTTCTAAAGGCCTTGGAGCTGGACCTTCAAAGTTAATTCCTGTTTTACGAAAACCACTACCATGACACGGACATTTAAATTTGCTCTCACCACCTAGCCAATTGGGAGTGCATCCCAAATGTGTGCACGTTGTTGACAGCGCATAGATGTATTCATCAGTTCGACCAATCCAAACCCCATATTTTTCTTTCCACTTTTCATCAATCTCACCAATCACATAATCGTCTGGATAACCAGCCTTAAAGGATTGAGGTGGTTCAAAAAGAACGTTTGGAAATAAAAAGCGTCCCACCATAGTCAAAAAAGCACCGGTTGCCGCAGCGAAAGCAGTCCAACCAATTCCTAGCCAAGGTATAAAGGATCGTCTATCAATTGGTTCAACGGTAATTGTGCCTCTCGGTATATCGAAGACTTCGGGAACTGCAGTCCCAGTAACAAATGGGTGGCTGTCTACCTCTTTGGTTGTTGTTCGGGCTGCCTTGGTCGCCGGTTTCTGGGCAGATGCCTTAGGAGCAACAGTTTTTTGTGGTGCAGCAGCAGATGCACCAGCACCACCGCCTTGTTTGGCTCTTTTACGAAGAAGCATCTTACGTCGGGATGGTGATAATCCCTCCAGTTCGGCATCGTCGAAATCGTCTTCTGGAGGTGGTGAGGCTTCTTGATCTACTAACTCTTCCTCCGGTTGAGGTGTCGCGGCAGATGCNCCAGNACCACCGCCTTGTTTGGCTCTTTTACGAAGAAGCATCTTACGTCGGGATGGTGATAATCCCTCCAGTTCGGCATCGTCG
>PBXZ01000087.1:0-15178 GCA_002729415.1 Candidatus Poribacteria bacterium
TCGACCGGACACGGGAGTCTATAACGGTAAAATGGGAATATGGCTTTTCTTGGCGTCTGAAGTGATGCTGTTCGGAGGTCTTTTCTCTACTTATATTCTGTTACGTACTGGAGCCGTTGGTTGGCTTGAAGGCAGTATTTCGGTTGAAAAAGGTGGGGCGGGTCTCAATGTTCCGCTAGCGACCTTCAACACCTTCGTCTTGATTGCTTCTAGTGTTACTATAATCATGGCTTGGGCATCTCTAGCAATTGGTCGGGCAAGGGAGAAAGAAATAGCCAACTTGGAATTGGGTTCGGAGGATGTTCAGGAAAGGATTACGGTATCGGCTCTGTCTAATCCTCAAAAAATCCGAGCTGAGAGTTTGAAAAGATTCCAACTTTTTATGGGACTTACCGTTTTACTCTCGTTGGTTTTTTTAGTCGCAAAAGCTTATGAATATAACTACAAATTTTCTCACGGTATATATCCTAAAACCCATAATTTCTACGCTATATATTTCACCTTGACTGGATTACATGCGCTTCACATTATCGGTGGTGTTCTGGTCAATGGATACTTCCTATTACCTTGGAAATCCCTGTTAACACGGTTTTGGGCAATTATATATTACCTGATTATACCTGCTGCATTGATAGTATTATGTGCTTTCTTGTTGTATCACAAATCTGGGATTGTTTTTGCAGTTAGTCCCATTATTTTATACGTTTTTCTTTTACTTTCGGGATTGGTGAAAACATTTGTATCAGCAGTTCCGGGTTGTCAAATGTGGGAGACTGAGCCGGACAGATTTATAAACCGAATTGAGTGTGCTGGATTATACTGGCACTTTGTCGATCTAGTCTGGATTTTCCTGTTTCCTGTTCTATACTTGTTACCCGGAAGTTAGGGAGGGATTGAATAATGGCAGAGGGTCATATACATGATATTAGCCGAGACGTTAAGAAGTATTTATATGTTTTTCTGGCTTTAGCCATACTGACGGCAGTCACTGTTGGAGTTAGCCGAGTCGACCTTGGTATAACAGGTGGTATTGTTGTTGCTTTAATCGTTGCTGCAGTTAAGGGATCATTAGTAGCGTTGTATTTCATGCACTTGAACCACGAAAAGAAGTCCATTTATCAGCTTCTAGGGCTAACGGTTGTTTGCTTTTTGATTTTAGTGTTTATTGCACTAGGTGCGACAAGAAACAAGCATCCGTATTATAATGATGAAGATGAACGCAGATTCCAAGAAAAGTATAATGAATCTCTAACCCACCTTCATGAGCCTCAGGAACATGAAGAGGATCATGGAAACCATGATGACGAACATAGTGGTGAATTTACCGCTCCAACAGGTAGTCCAATTGGTGCTTATTGGCGTAATAAAGTGTTTAATCCTCAACAAACAGGCGATGGTTCAACAACCGCTTCATCCGGTGGCGCCATATACGGCACCTCAGTTATTTCCGGGTTGGTTACTTTTGAAGGCACTGTTCCCAGAATGAAATCACTGATAGAAGAGATGTCGGTTGATGTTGGTTGTTACGGAAAATATACAACAACCGAACCAACATCTGATACTGTAGTTGTTGGACCAAGCAATACATTGGCCAATATTTTAGTTCGCATTACAGAGGGGCCACCTATTGGTCGGGCCTACGATGCAACTGATGAGGTTTCGGCTGGTCGTGTTAAACCAGCCATCTTAGATCAATATGGGTGTATGTATAAACCGCATATTCTAGCAGTCATGACTGGCCAAGAAATAACCATCAAAAACTCTGATGGTATAATGCACAATGTTCATGCCATGCCAGATATAAACTCAGAATTCAATAAAGCCATGCCGAAAATGACCAAGAAAATTGATTATACTTTCCAAGAAGAAGAACAGGATCCTTTTCCAATTAAATGTGATGTTCATCCTTGGATGGGTGGATACGTTAGTGTTCTGCCCCATCCATTCTTCAGCTTGACTGCTCCGAACGGGAAATTTGAAATCAGGAATTTACCGGCTGGTACTTATCAGATTGAAGCTTGGCATGAAAAATTGGGGATTCAAACCGCAACGGTTACGGTTAATGAGGGTGAAACTTCAACATCTAACTTTGCCTTCTCTAGATCTTAAATTGGTGGTAAAAGTCTCTAATCATGTCACTTAAAGCATTTCACATCATTGTGATTCTTATCTCTGCTATTTTCTCATTTGGTTTTGGTGCTTGGTGTTTGAGGTTCTATTTGGCAAATGCTACCGTGATCTATTTACTTGGCAGCTTGTTTTCCATTGCCGCCGGTGCAGGGTTAATCTACTATATTTTTCTGTTTCTTCGAAAGACTAAAGACTTGAGGGTTCCGTGAAGCGCATAAACTATTTGCCTTTTATTTGCAGTTTTCTTTTAATGTTATCTGTTCAGCAAATATCTGTCGCCTGTTCCGTCTGCTATGGCGACCCAGAATCTCCAATGATAATTGGTATGAACATGGGTATTTTGACCTTGCTTGTCTTTGTTGTTGGAATCTGGGCTAGTTTTGCCGTGTTTTTTCTGAACCTTCGAAAAAGAGCAAAAGTCCATGCCAACAGCTTAAACGAGAAAAAGGGAGAAAATTCATAAATGGAGAAATCCGCCTCAAAACGATCGTTCCTTCTGGTGATTTTTGGTCTGGTTGCCATTGTGGTTATAGTCAGCGTTGTTCTACCTATGCGGGATCTTTTAGATCTAGGCAAGAAAATGCCGGGTATGCCGATGAATGCAACGGCTCACGGGGTTTTGCAGAGTGGTATCCACGAAACTGACAACCTAATTTATTTGCTTCATGTCCTGATGTTTGTTCTGGGGATTGGCTGGGGCATTTTTTTGGTCTATACGCTACTGCGTTTTAGACAATCTAAGAATCCAACTGCAAGTTATGATGGAGTAAGGGGGCACCTTTCAAGCTACTTGGAAATCGGGGTTGCAGTTATTGAAGGGATTTTGCTGATAGGTGTTTCGTTGCCATTCTGGTCACAACAACTTGTGGATGCCAATGTCAAATCCGTTAAAGCCCCTCTTGTGGTTCGTGTTTTGGCAGAACAATTTGCTTGGAATTTTCACTACCCGGGACCAGACGGCAAATTCGGCCGCGTAATTAACCCCGAAACGGTTAAAGGAAACAAAAGTTTCTATCGAGATAATCCCGTTGGTTTAGATCTAAGCGATCCAAATGCGAGGGATGATATTACAACAGTCAATCAGTTACATCTACCGGTTAACAAGCCTGTAATTGCCCAACTGATGAGTAAAGATGTTATACACTCGTTTTTCCTGCCTGTAATGCGTGTAAAGCAAGATACAATCCCAGGAATACAAGTTCCCGTGTATTTTGAACCAAATAAATCTAGTTATGACCTAGTAAACATAACTGACTTTACGGTTACTCCTAGAGGGGATCAAAATTCTGTGATTACGATAGGTCCTGAACATATTAAGGATTTCTACGGCAGAGAAGAAAAAGACTTTTATGGTATATTAGGACGCGCCTCTAAAGTTTTGTTTACTGGTGGCACACTCGGTCCACGTGGACAGGAATTGGTTGTGAAAAATATCAACTTGGAAAATGGTACATTTGAAGTGTCTTCCCCAAAAGACCTGAGTGGATCGAAAATCGTTAAAATCGTTCGTCCGTGGGAAGTTGCCTGTGCGCAACTATGTGGTATCGGGCATTATCTAATGCGTGCTGATATGGTGGTTCATCCCAAGGAAGAGTTTGAAAAATGGATGGCCAAGAAAGTTGCTGAATCTGCAGAAGACGAATAAGTAACTTATTTTCTCTGAGACTGGTTTGTCCAACCGTACCTCTCTTCATTTCTTGTGAATGGCTAGTTATAGTTATTTCTGCTTTGTTCATCTTTTTTTTTGAAATAAAAAAATGTCACTACTAAAAAATCTTCTAATTTGGGTTCATTTACTGGCCATGGCTGGTGTATTTGGTGGGTTTCTTTATGGGCGGCTGGTTTTTGCCTCGGCTGATCAGTCTTATCAGGGAGTCATCCACGCTTTATTGAAAATAACCCAATTCTTTATCGGACTGATCTTAATTAGTGGCTTTGCTTTATTTTACTTTCAGGTGCAAAATTCGTTTCAAGCAGGCATCTCGCTGGGTGACATATTTAGAGATGGAACAACTCATGTTATTTTGACCAAATTCGTGCTCCTGATTGCTGTCGGGGCATTTTCTGGAATCGGATCAAAGAAGGCTCGAGAAGAAAATTATCCGGCAGCAGAAAAGATGTGGCTTCTGGCCTTAGTTTCAACCTCCATTGCTGTTTTCCTTGGTGTAATGCTTAGAAGTATTTGATCCAACATTAGACTTGGAACCTATGTTAAAATCCTCGCTAGTTGTGGCTTTTCTGCTTATAGTCTTTGGATTGTTCACAGTCAGATTCATTCTTTTTCGAGATTCTCCCCTTGAATCTTCAGAACTTGCTGTTTATGGCCAAGTCCCTGATTTTTCCCTCATCGATTCCAACGCTAACGAATTCTCCTCTAATCAACTGAAAGGAAAAATTTGGGTCGCTGACTTTATATTTACCAAATGTGCTGGACCGTGTTTGGCCATGAGCCAGAAGATGGCAGAATTTCACAAGAATTTTCAAAAGGATGATCGGGTAAGAATGATTTCGGTTTCTGTTGATCCTAGTCGAGATTCGCCGCAAGTTCTGGATGCATATGCCTCACGTTATGGTGCTGACACCAACACCTGGTATTTCCTAACCGGTTCATCAGAGGCTATACATAAACTTGCTTTTAAAGGATTTAAAGTTAGTTCTGTTGAAGATTCTATCAACCATAGTACCTACTTTGTTCTTGTTGACCAAAAGATGCAAATCCGCGGGTATTATGATGGCGTCCATCAGGAAAAAATGAGTCAACTGTCAAAAGATATTTTATCCTTGCTTGAAGAAATTTAGGTTATGTTATTTTAATGATACTAGTTTTCGATTAAAACAGAACAATTTTTAAAACCTCTTATTGGCCTTATCCTAAGTTATTTGAAGTAATTTTTAAATCCCTTCTCATTATTTTATAGCGGCCAAATTCACCAAATTTTTTGTTTATAACCCTTGACACTTTTCCCCAATAATGTTACATACTTTACATAAGAATTTCACACTTGTTATTTAGTGTGCTCAGCTAAAATCAAGAAATTAGGTCTCATAGGAATTTGCTAACATTGAAACTTGATTTTGGACGACGATTAGAATTCAATATTTAAAAATACTTGACTCTTTTGGAAACTGTGAAATTGTAAATCTGAATATTTTTTCTGCCATACTTTCAATAAGGAAACGAAATGTCCAAAACTAATGATCCCCATAGTGACCAGGTTATAGCTGTGCCGTCAGATGAAGTCTCTAACCTTAAATCAGCTGTTCGTAAAGATGGCATCCAGCAACAAGGGTTGAAAATCGAAAGACACTTCACTACACCGGAGTTAGACCCGTTTGACGAAATTGTATGGGAGGTGAGAAATGCTGCGATCTACGATGAAAAAGGGGCGGTGATATTCGAGAAGAAAGGAGTCGAAGTTCCTGCCAGCTGGTCTCAACTTTCTACAGATATTGTTGCTTCGAAATACTTTCGCAGAGCTGGTGTTCCTCAAGTGGATCAGGAAACAAGTGTACGTCAACTAACTCAGAGAGTTGCCCGTACAATTCGCCAAGCTGGTGAGGCATCTGGAGGATACTTTGCTAGTTCCAAAGACGCTGAGTCGTTTGAAGCCGAGCTAATTTATTTGCTTTCTCATCAGTATGCGGCTTTTAACTCACCGGTTTGGTTTAACTGTGGTCTTTGGCATGAATATGGTATTGAAGGTGGTGGTGGAAACTATTACTGGGACATGGAAACAAAAAGTGTTCAGATAACGAAAAATGCTTATGAACATCCTCAAAACTCAGCTTGTTTTATCCAAGGAGTGGATGATTCTCTTGATACTATGCTTGAACTGCAGAAATCTGAAGTTCGGCTGTTTAAATATGGTAGCGGGACTGGTTCAAATTTTAGCAGAGTGCGAGCTAAAGGTGAGCCTCTTTCAGGTGGTGGAGCGAGTTCTGGAGTTCTTTCATTCCTAGAAGGTTTTGATCGTTGGGCAGGTAGTATTAAGTCTGGAGGGACAACGCGTAGAGCAGCCAAGATGGTTATTCTCGATATGGACCATCCGGAAATTGTAGACTATATTGATTGGAAACTGAATGAAGAGAAGAAGGCAAAAATATTGATAGCTGCAGGTTATTCTGCCGATTTCAATGGGGAAGCCTATCACACAATTAGCGGACAAAACAGCAATAATTCTGTTCGCATACCTGATTCATTTATGAATTCGTATCTTGAAGATGGTAAATGGCAAACAACTTACCGGATGGACGGAAAATCTGCGGATGAATATGATGCCAAATGGTTAATGGATAAAATTGCATATGCTGCTTGGGCTTGCGCGGATCCTGGTGTACAGTTTGATGATGTTATCCAGCGATGGCATACCTGCAAAGGTACGGGTAGAATCAACGCTACAAATCCCTGTTCAGAGTTTGTTTTCTTAGATGATACAGCGTGCAATTTAGCAAGTCTGAATCTGGTGAAATTTATGCGTGAGGATGGTGAGTTCGATGTTGAGGCTTATAGACATGCTATCCGAGTATTCATCACTGCAATGGAAATTATTGTCGATCTTTCTTCATATCCAACTGAAAGGATTGCCAAAAGGTCCCATGATTTCCGTCCACTTGGATTGGGTTATGCTAATCTTGGCGCCTTTTTAATGTTGAATGGGATTCCTTATGATAGCAGTGAAGGCAGAGCTTGGGCTGGAGCGCTCTCGGCGATTCTATCNGGTCATGGTTACCAAACTAGCGCGGAGATCGCTGGTAACGTAGGAACATTTGANTGTTTTGAAGAAAATAGGGAGTCAATGCTGGAAGTCATGAATTTGCATCGCGATGCAGCTTATAGAATTGACAAGGTCTCTTCTTCCTCCANNGGAGGACAATTGGATTTAAANTGTCCGGATTANATNCTCGATGCGGCCCGTGAAGATTGGGATGTTTGTTTGCAAATGGGGGAACAATTTGGTTATCGNAACTCGCAAATTTCTGTTATTGCTCCAACGGGCACAATAGCTTTATTGATGGATTGCGATACAACNGGCATTGAACCGGATTTCGCCTTGGTGAAATTCAAAAAATTAGCTGGTGGTGGTTACTTTAAAATTGTTAACAGGAGTGTTGCTGANGCNTTNGAACATCTTGGGTATGCTGACGAACAGNTCGANGAAATAATTGCTTACATTATTGGTACTGGAACACTTAAAGGGGCATCCCACATCAATGAAGAAACACTAAAAAGCAAAGGGTTTACAGAGGAAGATCTGGCCAAGGTAGAAACCTCGTTGCCTAGTGCTTTTGACTTGAATCTAGCTTTTGTTCCCGGCATCGTTGATGAAGGGTGCTTAAAGCGTTTAGGAATGAATCCTGAGGAGACACAAGATCCAGAATTCAACATGCTAAAGTCTATTGGATTTCGTCAGGAAGAGATTGATGCTGCGGACGAAGCCATTTGCGGAAATGGCACGATTGAAGGGGCTCCGCACCTTAAAGAAAAACATTATTCTATCTTTGATTGCGCCAATAAGTGTGGCAAGATCGGTACACGTTTCATCGAACCAATGGGGCATGTTCGAATGATAGCCGCTGTTCAACCATTTATCTCAGGTGCAATTTCAAAGACAGTTAATCTGACAAATGAAGCAGCCGTCGATGACATAAAAAATGTATATGTTGAAGCATGGAAACTAGGTGTTAAATGTATGTCCATCTATCGTGATGGAAGTAAGAGCAGCCAACCTTTGTCATCTAATAGTCAGGATGACACACTTGAAGAGAAATTGGAGAGCCATGATTCACTTCAGCCTATTAGGAAAAGACTTCCTGATGAGCGTCAATCGGTAACACATAAATTTAGTGTGGCTGGTCATGATGGCTATATCACAGTTGGGTTTTATGATGATGGTAGTCCCGGTGAAGTCTTCCTCAAAATGTCTAAGGAAGGATCTGTTATCTCTGGCCTGATAGATACTATTGCGACAATGACTTCCATTTTATTGCAATACGGGGTACCTTTAGAATCACTTGTTGATAAGTTCAGCCATGTTCGGTTTGAGCCTTCCGGATTTACTAGTAATCAGGACATTCCAATCGCCAAGTCAATTATTGACTACGTTTTCCGTTGGCTTGGACAAAAATTCCTTTCACAAAATCAGGTTGATACAGAAGTTCAGGAGACATTCGGAAATCAAATTGAATCTACGCGATCCTACTCCGATGAAGCAGACTCAGAAGATTTGAATGCTGTTTCTCGTATTATGCCATTAGAAGGCCAACTTGAATTGCGTGAAAAACAGGTTGCTGCAATGCAGTCTGATGCACCTCCTTGTCAGGCTTGTGGGTCGATCATGGTGCGAAATGGGACCTGCTACCGATGCTTAAATTGCGGTGCGACAAGTGGGTGTTCATAGAATTCAATAGATTCATTTATAGTAAAGTTAACGACCTGAGCTGGGTATGTTAGGTCTTTGCGACTGTTTTCCCTCCTTATATTGGTGTAGATAGATTCAAAATCTTTCTGTTTCGCTTGTTTCACGCGACCAATTGCCTTGTCTTAAGATTACACCAATTCACAAGATGCTAAGTAAACGTGAGATCTATATTTAACCTTCGGCAATCTCTTTTTCTTCATCAATTGAGTGGATTTAGTATTGTGAGGGTATTCTGAAAGTTATTGCTAAGAGTAACTGTAGAATCTTTCGATTGCACAAGCAAGAATTGGTGGTAAATACTTATCCAATAATATTTGCGTCCTCTATATTGGTACTTTTTCAGTTTATGAGAATACCATTTCAAAGACATGTCTTTCAACCAGAAGTAACCCGGTTTTTATAGCCAATTCACATTGGAAACAAAAAAGATGCTGACTATCCGTTGAGGCCAGGAATGGTTTTGGAGATGATATTGCGCATAATGTTGATACTGTGCATACTTGATTTTGCAAAAAATCTTGGATTGGTCAGAANAAATTATGTCAATTAAAGATAAAGAAAAATGGGATCGAAGATACAATTGCGAGAAGTATGTTTATGGAAAGGANTCATCGCCTTTTCTAAGACAAAAAATCAATATCCTCACCAAAGGAGACGCACTCGTTCTTGCTATGGGTGAAGGACGTAACGCAGTCTATCTGGCTCAATGTGGTTACAATACAACTGGCATAGATATCTCGGAGTTCGCAATCAGAAAATGCATTAAACTCGCGCAGGAAAAGGAAGTGTACGTCAGTGGAATTGTAGCGGATCTGGATGGGGATGGGATAGGAAAAGGGAAATATGATCTGATTACTTGTTTTTATTTTTTTGATAGGTTGTTATTACCTAAAATAATTAGTCTGTTGAAACCACAGGGGATGTTTATCCTTGAGCAATTTTCAATTGATCACCCTGAACGTAGCACATATGGTCCTAGAAATCCAGATTATCTTATCAAGCCAAATGAGCTTTTGGAAGCCTTTAAATTGTTGAAAATTCTTTACTATGAAGATACAATTGTTGAATTAAATGAGGCTTGGTGGCAGGGAACGGCAGCGATAGTTCGGTTAATTGTTCAAAATTGTCCTATCGAAAACGATAGGGCTTAAACTGAGTTAGTGTTAAAACAGCAAACTAAACATGGTCGACCATAGTAGAGAAGAACACCGAATGATGATTTTCGGTAATGACAGTGACTTGGTTCAAGAACACTTGGTCAGGGACGGAAAAGCTACTGAAAAAAATAGGATTTTGCAACGGAAAACGCATGCTGAATCCTACACGGTAACCCTATATATTTTATTAAAAAACTATGGTTTGATTCCTGTTATCCGTATTAAGCCCAGAATACGCTTTCGGCGATCAAATTACGATAATTTTTCTTCCAGCGCACCACTTCGATTTGGTTTGGATGATACTGTTGATTTTGCCGAGTTAAAACAGAGTACTACAGGTGAAGATGTTAATATAGAGTTACTGGAAAAGTTTTTTAGTGATGCTCCCACAATACATGACTTAGATACCTATCCGGCTTTGCAATTTGTCTCTCAGCGTGATTTGTTTCTCCGCCAACCTCCCTTTAAAACGAAAACGAAGATCATTGGAATGGGATCTGACATGCAGGGAATTCCAATCGGGAAATTCCTAGACGCACTCAATCATCCCAAACAAACGGAAGCAATCTTCAAACCTTTCCCAAAAGGAGAAGAGTTTGCCAAAGATCTCTTAGAGGTACTAGAGCCGTTCAGCCATTTAGAATTTGAGTTTGGGATATATTCTAGGTATGAACGTCGAGATTGTGTGTTTGCTAGTATAAATGCGCAGGTTAGTGAGGGTTACCGAACGACCTTCGACCCATGGACTGTCTTAGGACATATAAAAACAGATCAGTCTGAGCAACAGCTCCAAATCCTACGTCATGAGAGAGGGACTAGATGGGAGCACAAAATTATGATAGATCAGATGGGTCGTCCAACTCTGGACCTAATCTCTCGGGAAATCCGGTTTCTGCGTAACCAATACTTGATTGGTAGAATTCTGTCGAAAAGCAAAACAGGATTAAGTATCTTGGCAGATGTACAAGAATCACAACTAAATGTAATTAATGAACTGTTTGTTGATTATGTTTTAAAAACGGAGATTATTTTACCTAGTAATAGATTTTCCAATATAGAGGAGAGAAAAAGACTCAGACAGATTTTTGAAGTCGCAGACCAATACCAACTACATCCTTCCAATAACAATATTATAGAAAGATATCTAAACTTAGCAAAAGGACTGAAAGGTAATGTGATTTATACTCTAGATAATATCTATCTTATGCAGTCCACCTCATCCGAAATAGTTAACATAGATGGACTAGCTGTTATTAGAGAACCAACTGGAAGACGAATTCTGATGCGGTCCGCAGGCGATTTACGGTCTTTAATTCCCACTAGTGGGTTCGAGAAATGTTGGAACGAAACCATTGATGAAGGCGGATATGCTATTATCGACAAGAGAACTGGCAGATGTTATGTCGTGAGTTATGGTAAGAGAGCAGTTGGTAGTATTCTTAGTGGCAAAATTACGGTTGGGAATCCAGAATGCTATCTTTCTGTTAAATATTTAGGGATAACCCCTGAACGATATGAAAAACCTGCTAGTGGTACGGCAAAAAGAAAAAACAAAATAAGTTCTCTACTTTTTGATATGATTGCAGACAGGGAAGACGAAGTCATTACAGAAATGAGAAAATTAATATCATATCTACAAGATAAAAATTTAATCTAATTCAGATTCTACCCCTGCGTTGAGCCTAAATTCGGCAGACTAAATGCTACTGAGGATTTTCCACAACCGCCAATTCGCTCGACGTAAAATATCCGGCCATGATTTGTTAGGTAGAATAGGAGGCATGGAACGAGCACTAGGCTGATCCCAACTGTTGTCGTATCCACTTAAGTCCCAGAGCAAATCTGCTCCTGGGAGTCCTAGTTTTAAAACGGAAGGATCAGGATCTAGGCCGTTATTTTTCATTGTGTTTTCATGTACCCAACAACTTTGAGGAACTGGATTAACATCATAGGAAGTTGGTTCTTTACTGTCTATATCGAGACCGACAATTGCGACTCCATAAGAATTGTTGTCTTGAATTTCATTTTGTGTAACTTCCACCTCGTCTGCAGCCATGATTAGAATACCTGTTCCCGAAGGTACTCCACTAACAGCTGAATTTGGATCAGCAAAATTCTCATGATTATTATCGTGTACTCGGTTTCCAATAACTTTACAGTTTCTAGAAACTTTGGAAGGGTTATTCGGTAGCAAAAACACCAAGATGCCTCCAGCGTTGTCATACACTTCATTGTTTTCAACGACTGCCCCTACCGAATTCTCGATTTCGATACCAGTTACATTTCCATAAACAATGCAGTCTTTCACTACAATATCTTTTGATTGTCCAACGTANATCCCAGCATCTCTGACCCTTGTTACTTCGCATNTCTCCACTTTAACTCCAANACANTCGACTGGATAGATTCCATATAAGCCTGTATTTTCACAATAAATNTCAGCGAACGTAACGTTTAAGGCACCNTTAATCATCAGACCGTTAGCAGTATAGTTGACTACATTAAAGTTGCGAATCTCCAAATTGCTCCCAGATCCGACTAACCCATCAGCCAGAACCTGCTTACCATCTAAGACGGGTTTTTTNCCATCAATTTCTATNCCTTGAATAGTAATACCTGAGACATCTACTGAAAGTGTTTCGTGGTAGTGNCCTGGCATGACTCGCACCANGTCACCCGAGACCGCGAGATTNATGCCANCTTGGATTGATTGTCCGNCAGNCACAGTGATGGTTCGTTCCACTTTNTGTACTTNTGATNTGGGATGTGGTTTAGTGTGTTGGTGGAAAGCNGCCAACTCTGGTGATTGATTTGTTAATCTNGNTACAACNGANAGGCCAGATGGAACTGNATCGGGAAACTTCGGTTTTGCCGACTCATCTGTGAGGCAATGAAGGAAGGCAATTAAATCAGATTTTTCGCTGGAACTTAATTTGAATTTACGAATTTTATCGTCCATGTTTGGGATATCAAGNCCTTGNCCCCGTCCNCCTCCTTGAGNATAAAANTCAATAACCTCCTCTAGAGTTTGAAAAACACCGTTATGCATGTAGGGTGCTGTTAAAGCGATGTTCCTTAGAGTAGGCACTTTNAAGGCGCGATTNTACGCTTTCCCAGNAATCTCNCCTCGACCNANATCCGGACCTNTGTTGGGTATATCAGGCACACCAATAATTTTAAAGTCAGGGTTAGCAAANGTGGGAAAATTATGGCATTCAAAGCAACGNGTTTTCAGGGATCGAAAAATGTTTAANCCCCGTTGTTCCGATGAATTGAGGGCGGNTTGATCATNACGAGCATATCGATCAAATCTCGAATTCTGAGAAATAATGGTCCGTTCGAAAGCGGCAATGGCATAAGTTAGATTTTTGAAAGTAAGACCAGATCCCTTTTNCCCTCCGAAGGCTTGATCNAATCTTTGAACGTATTCTGGCAGAGCACGTAGTTCTCCTATCAACTCTTCTGGATTTTGNGCCATTTCATCCTTGTGTTGNATTGGNTTTTGAGCTTGATCTTCCAAATCAAGAGCCCGACCATCCCANAACTGCCGATGATTATAAGCTGTATTCCAAATAGTGGGCGAACCTCGTCGGATGATGGTNCCACCATTTCGGGCTTGACCAAGTCCTTTTCCGCCTTTTCCCATAGACAGACCACGATTATCGGNAAACCCGAGATCTGGATGGTGGCAGTGAGCACANGAAATGTCGTTGTNNCCNGATAGGACAGAGTCAAAATAAAGAAGTCGTCCCAATTCAGATTTTTCAGCGGTTGTCGGATTGTCACTTCTNGTANTCATCTCCGGAAAAGGTCGATNTAAATTATGGCTGGCTTGGATNANACTGAAGTGGGATTCCGTTAACTCAAAAGGTTCTAATTTATCGATCTTTAAACTAGGAATAGGGAAATAAANNAAGCCNAGAACTANNAAAATTAAGANNAAGACTAATTTAAAAATGAGACTGATTTTCATTAATNTTTTCTATGNNCAAAGTTCTTGTTAGTAGGATTATCGCTTGTTTAAGANGCTAATTCAAGATTATCTTTCGTTTGGCTCAAAGNACAGCTTGTTCCTCTAAGACTTAGCCCCATATTAATAGAATTAACANCCAACAATGATTCCCTGNCAGATTTTTGGTTTCTCAGTAGTACGTGAGAACAATGTTCNTATATAATAGTGTTTGCTGGACGACTGGAGGCAAATAACCTACAGACGGCTGATTAGCATTACATCTGCAAANGGCNAGTGAAAGAATACAAATATCAATTATCAANTCAGGAATTTCCTTGGTAACATTTTNTACTTAAATTNCTTCATGNTCTATTGTTTAATACTTATNTGAACCTAGGTTANGTAAACNAGTCTTTAACATCACCAAGAATATTCTCTGGGTATAGNTTTTATTGGATGTATTNTCAATTTAAANTGGTATTAGGCAAAAGGTAATATTTTTTTCGTGAATAGTAAACAGAATGATAGNCGACCTGAGAAAGATCCTAATCAGNTGGATGTTGAAAGNGATTTACAGANAGCTATCGGTTTTCANCAGACNGGAAAATTGCAACAAGCTGAGCTNATATNTCAACAGATACTGCAGATTCATCCACAGCATTTTACNGNGCTNCACTTATTAGGTGTTATTGCTTATCAGGNAGANAATTTCGAGATAGCCGTTGATTTGATCNNACAAGCGNTAAAANTAGATCCAAATCAATCNTCATGCTTTTTTAGTCTCGGTCTTANATTAAAAAAGCAGGGCAGATTGNGAGAAGCCATTAATGCCTACTATAAAGTTCTTGAAATTGAACCAAAAAATGCTGACGCTTATAACAACCTTGGGAACATACTTGGTTTATCTGGACAATTAGAAGAAGCGGTTGACACTTACCGAAAAGCTCTAGAAATNAATCCTGATGATATCAGAACNTACAATAATCTGAGTGTAGTGTTNCAGAAACAAGGNAAATTGGCAGAAGCCATCGACACCTATTATANAATTCTGGAAATNGATCCCACTGATGTTGNAGTCTGTCGCAGTCTCGGTATGCTATTAACAGAGCNAGGTAAATTAGAGGAAGCTATTGANGCTTATTACAAAGTTCTGGAANTTGATTCTACAGACGCGNGNATTTACAATAATCTTGGTATTNTATTAAAGGAACAGGGGAAATTCAAAGAAGCTATTGATGCCTACTGTAAAGCACTTGAGATTTTTCCTGGCTATGCGGANGCCTACAATAATTTGGGNAATGTACTTCAGTTGCAAGGGAATTTTGAGGATGCTGTGGTAGTGTATAAGAAGGCTTTGAAAATCAACCCTAACGATGCTAGGACACACAACAATCTCGGGGTCACAAATCAAAAACAAAGGAAATTCAAAGAAGCTATTGATGCCTACTATAAAGCACTTGAGATTTTTCCTGGCTATGCGGAAGCCTACAATAATTTGGGGAATGTACTTCAGTTGCAAG
>PBXZ01000088.1:0-7580 GCA_002729415.1 Candidatus Poribacteria bacterium
GAAAGTAACACTGCCATAGAGGCCAATACTGAGTTTGCTCACAACATGAAGGAGAGGATGAGCAAACGACAGCGACGCCTTGCCAGAGTTCATTTTGCCAGTGGCCGAACCGGCTTGAACGCAGCCGCTAAAAAAGCTTTGGATGACATAGTCGCTGAAATAAATACACATGGGGATAGAACAGTTTCTATAGCAGGACATGCTGATGGAAACCCGGTTTTAAGCGGATCTTACCGCAGTAACTGGGACCTTTCACAAGCACGAGCCGCATCAGTTGCAAAATACCTTAAGCAAAAGGGTGTTTCCAACGCAATAGAAACAGTAGGGCATGGACACACGAGACCGGTTGGTCCTACCAATACCAAAGCTGGTCGTGACATGAATCGACGAGCTACGGTCACGCTTCTTCGTTCAGCAAATCCTTAGCACGTTTATCTACATCATTTGGTAATCTAACGACAGTTTCAGCATTTTAAAAAATGGAAATTAGGAATTATNGTTTTCCCTAATTTCCATTTTTTTTGTTAAGGCACTTTTTTGTTAAGNNANNAGATTNTTTCTGNGGTAANANGCATGACNCTNATNTTNCTNTGGATTATCATNATCGGCATTCTACTTTTAATTTACCTGGCTTTCCCCCTTTGGTCATCCAAACAAGTGCTACAAGAANATGATGNAACGAACTCTGCTTTGCAACAACTTGACTTACANCGNGAACNGAGNTACTCAGCACTNGTTGANCTCGATGAAGACTATGAAGTGGGNAAACTTTCTGANANNGACTACCAAANNTTACGCCANGAGCTTCTNCNCGAAACAGCAGAAATTTTAAACCGAATTNAAANCCCAANTGAAAAATCACTAGANGACGAAATAGNAGAATATAAGGAACGCCGCCAACTTGAGGAGCNATAGAAATGAACAAGGNAAAAGGATNTCAGTNCCCCTTNTGGCATCTCAAATTCTCTATCCTCATTATTGTGACTTTATTAACNTGNCANGCATACAATACAACCNTNGCNGAAGAACTCAGCGCTGACAATTCAACCAATCAACAAACAAGAATCAAGATCCTGCAGCATACTCTGGTNATTACAAAGATTGAAAATGGACTNATGACAGTAATGGAATTAATACAGGCGAAGAATCAAGANGCTACAATCCAACAACAGGATAANCGNCCAATAATCTTATGTTCTTTACCAAAAGAGTATCTGAGTTTAAAACTGGAACCCCAATCTGAAGNCAANCTGNCAGAAGATTCCGGNAATCTTAAACTTCAGAACCNAATNAAGCCNAGTGAAACCCAAAACTTTGGTTTNACTTACACAATCCGTTTCAGTGAAACGCCCNACCTNTCACGAAGAATCACCTGNGAGACGATGCAGCTGAACACATTNNTCCCCGANGGAATCCCGTTGGTTCCTAACACTAAATTCCTNAAAGAAAACCANCAGGAACGAATCCACGAGCAAACNTATAATATTTACACAACCAGTTCAGAAAAAAGCNTACAACCNGGNCAANTAGCTGACGTTCGTTTNCAAATCAGAAAACCNCCNTCAACATCAAACGTTCAAAACCAACAGACAGAACCATGGTTACGAATNCTTATCGCAANNNCTGCAGCAATTCTTGGAGGGTTTTTAGTAATAATTTTTTTCAAAANCCGANNNNCNCCNCCNNCCNCAAANCAGNNCCANTCTCAGCAAAATNNTGCTGATNTAAATTGGTTNANGAAACTAAACNACAAANATCTNGANCANGNAAAGANNGCTCGACTCGAACTCATATCACATCTCGATGCTATTCATGAAACAGAACANATATCTGAGAANGTGTATAATCGATTGCGAAAAGAACAAACTGAAAAACTAAGCACTGCACTAAAACAAATCCGAGAAAACGCTTAAAACCAAAAGGTTTCCTCCAATTAGAACGCTATAAATGTAACATGTTGATCGCCGCCAAAAACCCAAAACAANCTGAAATTGATTTGTAAATTTACAATTAGTATGATACTCTTAATGCGTGTAATTATGATGTCGATGTCCGGAAGCTTCTTTCAATTCAATTTTATCTTTCAATTCAATTCCAGCCAAATAAACTTAAACAAACCCTGATGAAGTTTTCAAGTATGGCATTGTGTGCAGTTGAGAGAGTAAAGGGATNTTTTCTGAATTGAGTTCACTTTAAATATCCAAGGGGTTTCGGTAAAAAAGCATTNCGTTAAGCATTAATTTGCCTTTTGGTTATTCACCTAGATTTTGTCTNCGAACCTGTTGTAGCAATCATGAGTTTTTATTCCGGCCTGCAATTTGGATGACCAAAATCCGGATTTCGGCTATTATTTCCTTAAGGAATCTAGTATCGTTTTTATATGGAGAGTGTTGAATGGATCCCCAAAAAGAATTCCCCTATCCTGGCTTACGAAATACTCGAGATGGCGCTGAAGCGGTAGTCTACGTTGATATACATACCACACAAGGTGCATGTGCATATCCGATCACCTCATCTTCAAAGATGGGGGATGGATATGCCGGGTTCGTAGCGNATGGTCAGTTGAATCTCTGGGATGAAAAGCTAGAGTTCATGGAACTGGAGTCTGAACACAGTTCCGCTTCATCTGCCGAGGGGTTCGCATTAGCTGGAGGAAGAGTTGCTAATTATACTTCCGGACAAGGGTTAGTCCTGATGAAAGAAGTCCTGTACACTATTTCAGGGAAACGTTTGCCAGTGGTATTTAACATTGGTGCCCGTGCTTTGACTTCCCATTCCCTAAACGTGCACGCCGGTCATGATGATGTCATGGCAGTAGCTGACTGCGGCTGGGCAATGGTTTTTTCTAAAAACGCCCAGGAAATCGGCGATATGGCTTTAATTACCAGAAGAGCAGCTGAAGATTCCGAAACACCGTTTCTTTGCATACAAGATGGTTTTTTGACCACACACACTGTTGAGACGATCCTCGACCTAGAACCGGAGATGATGAAACAGTATCTCGGGCATCCCGGTGAAAAGATACGGAACATGTTTGATACGGACNACCCGCTCATGATTGGTGTTGTTCAGAATCAAGACAGCTATATGAAAGGTAAAGTTGCTCAACGTCATTACTATGATCGTGTCCCAAAATGCCTTCAAAATGCGATGGACGAGTTTTACAACCTAACAGGAAGACGCTATGGGATGATTGAACCTTACCGAATGGATGATGCAGAATATGCAATAGTNGCAATGGGNGGTGCAGCCGAAACAGCAATGGTAACCGTCGATTACATAAGGGAAGAAATGCAAATCCCCGTNGGTGTCGTCCATGTAAATGTCTTCCGTCCTTTCCCTGGCCAACANCTCGTCGAGACACTTAAGCAGGTGAAAGCATTCTCCGTTCTGGAACGAATGGATAACCCTTTAGCACAATCAAATCCTTTAACGGCAGAAATTAAGTCTTCATTTGCTGATGCTATCTCTGGAACACCTGGTTATTCGCAGATAGACCGTGTTCCCACAATTTACTCTGGAGCGGGCGGCTTGGGTAGCCGCGACATTCGCCCAGGTGACTTCATNTCTATGGTAGAAAACATGCGGGAAGAAGACTCAAAGCGCTTTTTTGTCGTCGGGATTAAACATGAACTGGCACTGAATGGATCCGTTGACCCGGATGTCCGCACAGCGGGATCTTTTTCCATGCGTGGTCATTCCGTTGGAGGATACGGTTCAGTCACCACAAACAAGATTATTGCCACCCTACTGGGTGAACTTGATTTTCACGTTCAAGCC
Source organism: Candidatus Poribacteria bacterium (assembly GCA_002729415.1). Classification (GTDB taxonomy): domain Bacteria; phylum Poribacteria; class WGA-4E; order WGA-4E; family UBA9662; genus UBA9662. The sequence continues at coordinate 3,781 of PBXZ01000088.1, forward strand.
TATCCAAAATACGGGTCTGAAAAAGCGGGTCTTCCAACTACATACTATTTGACAATTGCTAATGAGCGTATTCGTGCACATGCTGAACTGAANTATGTTGACTTCGTCCCTTTAAACGATGTCAACGCTTTTCAGACTGCGAATCCGCTAAAGGGACTGCAAGAACACGGCTTGATCTTTATCCAAAGTAATGGATTTCAGCCTGGCCAAACCGACCCAAGGGAGGTTTGGAATCCAATTCCTGAAAGAGCCAAAGAGACAATTCGCAAAAAGCAAATCCGTGTGGTAGCACTAGACACAGTGGCAATCGCCCGTGAATCAGCCACGCAAGTCGAACTCCAGCAGCGTATGCAAGGTGTCGTTCTACTCGGAATTTTCCTCAAGAGCGCGCCTTTCTTGCAAGATTATGGCATNACAGAAGAACAGCTGTTTGAACGTGTAGAGTCCGTAGTTCGGCGTTTCTGGGGCAAACATGGAGAGCAAACTATCCAAGATAATTTAAAAGCGATTCGACGTGGTTATACTGAAGTTGTTGAAGTTCCACGTCAAATTATTGAGGAAACCTCTATAGCAAAAGAACTTCCATTGGTGGAGGAAGATGTTAAGGAAGATTATCGATCACATCGAATATCAGCAGACTGACGAAGGTTGGACTGCTCGCAAAGTTCACGATGACGGCCAGAGCATTATGGAACACAAGATAACAGATGATGAAATTGAGTCTATTAAAGCCGGTAATAGGCCGATCTGGACAATCTTGGGACTTCCCAAAATCGTTGTTAATCAAGAAGTTTTAAAAGAAAATGGTGAATTATAAAATTGTAATAGAAAGGGTAGCAAGATGAAAGATATACCCTCAGCTGCACCAAGTGCCGACAACTTGGATGCATTACCGCTGGTTGACATTGACAAATTCAATACAAAAGTTATTGGTGCGTACAACGACGGTTTGGACGATGATTTGGAAGCAGATCTCGATACAGCTCGAAGCATTATTCCAGCAGGAACTGGTGCCTACCGAGATTTCAGTTATATTGCCCCGGAGATACCATTCTATGATCCCGCAAACTGTGTTGGCTGTATGGANTGTGTCATCGAATGTCCAGACACAGCGATCCTCGGTAAAGTGGTCGAGAAAGACACGTTGGAACAGGAACTCGATAGCATCTCAGACCCCATAGAAAAAGCAACNTTCGAGTCACGTTTCGCCGAAACCCAGAAGTACACTTCANCCTATGAGAAAAAGGGTGAAGAAGGNGGTCTTTTTGGTATCTTCATAGATCCGACTAAATGCAAGGGCTGCGCCGAATGCGTAGAAGCTTGTGGTGATCATCAAGCATTATCCATGATTCCCAAAACGGAAACCAGTCTAAATCAATTTCACCGAACTTGGAACTTCTACAACCAATTGCCTGATAGTCCCAAACGTTTTATCAACGAGCGCCTACTGACTGATATGATGCTTGAACCGAAATCACTTCTTTACGTTGGAGGNGCAGGATCTTGTATGGGTTGTGGTGAAGCTACAGCACTNCGGATGATGGTGGCAGCAACAGGTTTTTTCCATGGCGCNGAAAATATGGGGATGATAGCATCTACNGGATGCAATACTGTCTATACCTCAACTTANCCTTACAATCCCTATGTTATTCCCTGGGCAAATTCGCTATTCGAAAATGGGCCAACTTTTGCCATGGGAGTCCGTTCCCGTTGGAATCAGAAGGGTTGGCAAGATAANAAACTGTGGGTTGTCGGTGGTGATGGTGCCATGTTGGATATTGGGTTTCAAGCACTTTCNCGTATGATGATGTCAGGTCAACATATCAAGGTNNTGGTACTGGANACCCAAGTTTATTCCAACACAGGTGGTCAGGCTTCCACAGCGAGTTTCATGGCACAAAGANCNGACATGGCGGATTTTGGNAAAGAACTCAAAGGTAAAAGGGAAGGACGTAAAGANCTNGCTCAAATTTGTGTAATGCATCCAAATGTCTACGTAGCGCAAACTACCTGTGCACACTTNAACCATTTTTATAAAGCNGTNAAGGAAGCCAACGAATTCCCNGGNCCAGCAGTCATTATCGCCTATTCCACATGCCAACCAGAACATGGTGTTGCCGATAACATGGCAATGCACCAAGCAAAACTGGCTGTAGAATCACGAGCGTTTCCCCTNTTNNTTCATGATCCACGAAAAGGAAATACTATTAAAGAGAGATTGGATCTAAAAGGNAACCCGTCTGTCGGAGATGACTGGTACACAATNCGNAAAACGGGCGAAACAATTGACTTCATCACCTTCGCTCGAAGTGAGGGACGTTTTTCCAANCATTTCGATAAAGAAGGTAATCCTTCACCAGAGTTGTTAGCCTCTCAACAAGANCGTTTGGCNAACTGGCACATGCTACAGGAATTAGCCGGCCTAGAAAACAGTAGNGCAAAGGCGAAATCCGAAGAGCCNACGACAGCGAAGTCGTCCGAAGCCAAAACTAACGGGGAAAAACCCAAAAGACGCTTCAAAAAACCNNAGAGATAAACACTCTNCNCCNAAATNCTNANANGNCCCTGATTACTNAGNNCNTNANATNAACNGGTNATCNGGGATTTATTTTTTCTGAAATTGGCTTTGAACNAAGNGGTTNAGTATGCAATGTCGCAGNTGATTCTCNATNTCNCTGTATTCAATAAGTCCNGCCAAGTTTTCAGTTTCGTCCGGATCTTCTTGNACNCTAAACAANAAGTAGACTTCTCCCGAAGTATTNAGCGCAATTTTCCATTCCCNACTTANGAGCATAATCTCACCGTTTAATTCAGAGATTGCGTAATCACGATGAGTTTCCATGGGCCTTTCCAATACGTCACAGAGTGACTTGGCAAATTGCTGATAATTAATTTCCCCTCCAGCAAGTTCAACCAGTGTCGGTCCCACATCAAACCATTCAACGGGACTTGTGCAGATTTGTCCTCCAATCCCATTCTTAGCTGTCTCTGGTGTTCTGAACAACAACGGCACACGAGTTGCGCCATTAAGAAAGTTTGACTTATAGATCAAATTATAATCGCCATTCATCTCACCGTGATCTGAAACAAACGCTATAATGGTATTATCAAATTCACCCCTGTCCTTAATTACCTGCAGAATCTCACCGATTTGATGATCGATCAGAGTTACATTTCCGGCATAGTTTGCCCTCATTTTCGCTATATCATCTGGCTCAAACTGTGGATTCAATTGCTTCATATGTTGATCCAGATAACCTTGCGGCCGATTGCGATCATCATCGGGCCTAGGGATAGGCGCAGGCATCTGTTCCATATCATATAAACTTGCGTATGGTTCTGGAGTGTCCCACGGCTCGTGAGGTCCACCAAAACTCACCCAACAGAACCAAGGTTCGGACCGCTGATAATTTTCAAGATACTTTTTAGCTTGTTGACCAACATACACATCTGCATAATCATCCAACCCAAGAACTGAAGGCCGAACAACATGCGGTTTGGTATCAAACCTATCCTTATAATCATCTTGATAATCAAGCCAGACCCCCTTAGCCTCCCATTCCGCTGTCATATGCGAAAGGACACGCGCACTAGCACGTGGACCGCCAATTTCATTGACATCATCCAACCCATAAACAGACATCAAATCTTCACGCTCACGTAAATCTCCCTGATGTGGATGAAGATGGGTTTTCCCAAACAAGCTGGTGCGATATCCCGCTGATCGAATTGCTTGCATCCAGGTTGGAACATGGGAACCCATTTGGTTTTTAACATTATTCCAAACCCCAGTATTATGA
>PBXZ01000089.1:0-25675 GCA_002729415.1 Candidatus Poribacteria bacterium
CGTGATGGACTTGTTGGTCTTTGGCTCTTTGATGATGGCGCAGACAAAAATGTTGAAGATAGCTCTGGTAATAAGAACCATGGGGTTCTTGATAATGGAGCAAAAGCTGGCCAAACAGGTAAATTTGGGAACGCTATTGTTACTCAACCCAAACAAGCTGTGACTGTTCCTGCTACGAAAAGTCTGGATAGTATTACAAACCAAATGAGTCTTGGCGGATGGTTTCGTATAGATAAACCTTCTGATACAGGACATCGCCGGAATGGTGCGTATCTTTTGGAAGATCAATCAGGTGGGGGAAAAAACCCGGATGGCTGGGTTTTCGCTGTATGGACAGATGTCGGAAGTATTGGCTTAGCATGGGGCGAGAAAAAGGTCACGCCAGAGGTCTGGACCCATATTGTAGGAACTTATGATGGCAAAAAAATATACTTGTATATCAACGGCGAGTTGGATGTGAGCATTCCAAAAACCGGAAAAATTCTGCCGGTAAAAGTCCCTTTGAACTTAGGTAAATACGGTAGAGAAACTTACGTTGGTGGTATGGACGAAGTTTTTCTTTATAACCGAGCACTTAGTGCGGATGAGGTCAAAGCTACCATGAAAAGTTTTAGTAGCTCTGTTACAGCGGTTGACTCCAGAGACAAATTAGCAACCTGTTGGGCCTCACTTAAAAAATAGGCAGAAGTTTTAGCTGCTATTAGGCAGTAACCCAAACAATATTCAAATTACTGTTTGGGCTACTGCCAATAATTGAATTAAGAAATCATCAATTTAGACAAACTCCTGAAAATTCTAACTTTACTTTGAAAGGAACTAATCAATGAAAGCATGTTGTTATATTTGGGCTGTTCGATTGGCAATAATTGCAATAGTAGGTGCATTGAGTACCTTACCTGTAAAAGCAGACCTTCGTGAAGGACTTATTGGTCTTTGGCTCTTTGACGATGGTGCAGACAAAGATATTGAAGATAGCTCCGGTAATAAGAACCATGGGGAGCTTGATNNTGGAGCNAAAGCTGGNCAGGCAGGTAAATTTGGGGATGCNGTGGTTACCCAACCTCAAAAGGCTGTCAACGTTCCAATTACCGATAGTCTCAACAGTCTNNAAGAGGCAATGAGTTTGGGTGGATGGTTCCGTATNGATGAACCATCCGANACGGGACATCGCCGGAATNCTTCTTACCTCTTGGAAGATCAAGCNGNTGGGGAACNAAACCCGGATGGCTGGGTTTTCGCTGTGTGGACANANGANGNAGGNATTGGTTTNGCATGGGGCNANAAAAAGGTCAAGCCAAAGGTTTGGACCCATATCGCGGGAACTTATGANGGTAANANNCNTTCGNCTNTATATCNACGGGAAATTGGATNTNAGTGTCAAGACTNNACAGGTAAAATTGNGAATCCAGNTAATCCTCTGGGTTTAGGTAAATANGGTGGAGAAACTTANNTTGGNGGTATGGACGAAGTTTTCCTTTATGACCGAGCACTTAGTACGGATGAACTNGAAGCTATCATGAAAAGNTTTGAGGTTGCATTTGCTATTGAGTCGAGAGGCAAATTAGCNACATGCTGGGCTTCACTAAAACAGGCAGACAAAACNTTTTAGNTTGTTACTGANAATCCNTAATCCATTGATTAACCCAATTAAGTCATTNAGATAAACCTGCAAACGGTNCTGGTTTAACCNACTCAGGNGATNAGNATANAGTATTAGGGNAGAACGAAGATNCGTTTTTCGAANCTCGTTTTTTTGAAGCATTTGCTGTTANCAGAAGTCATTTCTATATATCAGCNTGTTGGTGATGANGGNCAGNCGACACGGAGCTGACTTGCAACCGGACAAGTTTTATCCAATCAAAAGAATGGTCTTCTGGTAATTTCATTTATGTTCGAAGCTGAAGCTTCAGTGACAGGCAAAACATACCCTAAGTTTTCGTTCCTTAAGGTTAACGATTTTTGGGATAATAATCAGTACTACAATAAATACGTCAATTTGATACCAGTCATGAGCGTCCAAAAACTTGTATCTTAGAAACGTTATTTAAATCGATCTGTCTTCCTGTATAATAANAAGCTGTGGTTAGAAAATAGTGAGGTGGTTTTATGGCAATGGTAGATATGTTTCAGGTTAATCCCCTACAAGATTCAACAGATTTACTCTCGCAGCCCAAAGCGTTTAGACACCGAGCTGCTGAGGATGGATACCTGTTTTTTGCGGGCCTCCTGGATCCAGCTAAGGTTCTTAATCTCCGTGAACAAATTCTATTGGTTTGTCAAAGCCACGGTTGGACCCAAGAGGGAACCAATTCAGCCGAGGGGTTAGCCAATCCCAACTTGACGGTAGTAGAAAGTGGAGATCCCAGATGGCGAGCCTTTTATAAGGATGTACAAAAACTACGAGATTTCCATCACTTAGCTTTGGATGACAACCTAATTCANGTGTTTGAGGTTCTCTTTGGTGAATCGGTTTTACCTCACAGTCGCAATATCTGTCGCCTTGTTTTTCCCAATACAGCTTTACATTCGACCCCTCCTCATCAGGACAATTGGCATATCGGAGGTTCAGAAGAAACATGGACGGCTTGGCTCCCTTGTGGGCATTGTCCTGTTTCGCTAGGCAGTTTGGTTATCGCCAAAGGATCGCACCAACANGGCAAATTAGACCATANAGCAGCCAGCGGTCCCGGAGGCCGTCAGGCAGAGGTGGAAACAGAGCAAACTTGGGTTGGTGGTGACTATGCCTGTGGTGATGTGGTTATTCTCCATAGTTTAACGGTTCATCAAGGTCGAGATAACTTAAGTGGTGACCGACTTCGCGTTTCCTGCGACTTTCGCTATCAACCAATGAGTCACCCGGTACGAGTTGATTCTCTAATGCCCCACTCAGCAGGACAGAAATGGGAGGAAATCTATCAGGACTGGGATCCAAATGATAAACTAAAATACTATTGGCAAAACTGGGACCTGAAAACGGTGGAAAGGACGTAAGCTAAAATTGACATAAGTTGAAAATCCCATCCATTCAACTTGATGACGAAACAAATTGTCCCTCCTTATTATTTTTGTGCATCCGAACCTAACTAATGATAACACTTGACGCTAGGGGTTTGCCTGATTTAAGTTTCAAGTTAACACTAGCTTACGTTAATAACAACTTCATNTNNTTACCATTTTGATATCTAGCGAGGGCCTATCTCAGATCGAAATTACTCAGCAAATCAAACTGGTATAATAANGGCACAATTACTNAGCTATTTCCTNATTCCAATCTCTGTTATATGGATGCTAAAAATGGAAATGNTNAGTGGTGGTGCNACAAANGGTGGAGGAAGTGCCGTTGGTGGAGCTTCTTANCCNACAGCTATGTCCATCTTTTTTCATGTGGTGGCTTTTCTTTTNGTTTTNGTTCTGCTACAGAGATGCTTACCCCGNTGGTGGAAACCNTTNGCNTTAACCACTCCNGAATTNTCNGTTATCTATGCTGCTGTGTCTATTGGTACTGCTGTTGCCGGTGTTGATATGTTNCAGGTNTTAGTTCCGATAACAGCCTATCCCATTTGGTTTGCTACACCAGAAAACGAGTGGCAAGAACTGTTTCTGGATTATTTGCCAAATTGGTGGACTGTCGACGATCGAGGGATCCTACATGGATTCTATCGGGGCGGTGACCAATTTCATCTGAAAAAACACATAGTGGCATGGCTACCTATTGTTGTTGCGTGGATTAGCTTTCTGACAGCAATGATTTTCGTTACATCAGGGCTATCCGCTATCCTGCGTCGTCAATGGGTAGAACATGAGCGATTAACCTATCCAATTACACAATTACCACTTTCGTTACTAGATCCGAAAACGCAACTGCTTAAATCATATCCGTTTTGGTTCGGTTTTTTGGTTACAGCCAGTATCACTTTTTACAACGGATTGGCCTATCTATTTCCCAATATCCCAATGTTGATTTGGAGTCTGAATTTAAGATTCACCGACTATCCTTGGAATGCAATTGGATCTATCCCGTTAAGAATCTTCCCTTTTGTGGTCTCGATGGCATTTTTAATTCCGCATGAACTTTCGTTTTCATGTTGGTTTTTCTANTGGTTGATGAAAGGTTTAAAAGTGTTAGGGGTGACTTTGGATTGGCGGAATTTACCCGAATTCCCATATTCTCGCCACCAATCGTTTGGTGCCTATATGGGCATATTCGCCTTTGCATTATTCGCTGGCCGTCGTCATTTCAAGCATGCTTTGGTTGACGCTTATCGATCAATTGGACGAAAAAGCAACGACCCGATTTCAATGCGGGTCGCATTTATCTACGTTATTCTAGGTGGGATTTATCTGATCGGTTTTGCTACCTATGCTGGAATGTCGGTTTGGGTGGCAACTTCCTTTTTTGTTCTGTATTTTATGTTGTCGGTTGGTATTTCTCGGATTCGTGCCGAACTCGGAGCCCCTGTTCATGACTTCCACCACTTGGGACCACAAAAATTAGTAGTTTTAGCAACTGGCACTCGATTAGTAGGTAACCAAAATCTAACATTGCTGGCCATCTTTTCCTGGTTTAATCGAGCTTATAGATGTCATCCAATGCCAATTCAGTTGGAAAGTTTGAAATTAGCGCAAGCACAGAAATTCCATACTCGTCGTATCTTTTTTGCCTTAATTATTGGCAGTATCATCGGAGCGATAACGGTTTGGTGGAAACTATTACACGCTTTTTATCAAGATGGTGGATCTCAAGGAATCGCCAGCTATGCGGTTTCAGCTTTTGGACGAGAACCCTATACTTTATTGGAAAACTGGTTGACCTTCCCTACCCCACCGGATCTACCTGCTTTAATTGCAGTTGCCGTAGGTTTCTTTTTGACTTCAATCATGCTGATATTTCGAGCCAAGTTAATTTGGTGGCAGTTCCATCCGCTTGGTTATACATTGGCAGATGATTATGCCATGAACTGGATTTGGTCCTCAGTTTTATGCGGTTGGGCCTTAAAGTTTCTGATCTTAAAATTGGGGGGCATTCGTATCTATCGAGTAACATTGCCATTTTTTATCGGATTGATTCTAGGAGAATTCGTACTTGGCAGTTTCTGGAGTGTGGTAAGTTTGATTACCAACCAACCAATGTACGCCTTCAAAAACTGGTAACCATTAATTTGGTTGNAGAATATCTCGTCTTGATTGAGATTCATCAGAGCTAATTTTTAGCAGTACTCACACTGCTTGAGCTAAATACAACAACTGTGATAGAATGCACTATCAATATGTAACCTTGGTAATTTGATAGTTTGAATAGTAGCAACAGCATTGGGACATGATTATGAAATTCATAGAAGCTTTAGTTTTGATGTTCAGCTTGCTAAGGCGTCTCTAAACTTCTTCAAATTCACATTAATAGTAATTTGGGAGGACCCACAGATGAAAACTACAACCAAAGTTTTAATATTCCTCTTAATATCTCTTTCAGTTTCAATTGGGTTCAGCGGCACTTTTTTTGATGACTTCAGCGATAGTGCAAAAAGTAAAGAAATCTGGGAGGTAGTTCATCGAGATTGGAAGATCAAAGACGGCTATTATTGGGCTCCGGGGCAAGATGGTCTGAAAACGGTTCCATTAACTTTGCTACCAATTAAGGCGGAGGATGGGATGGTAATTGAAGCTCAATGCGGTGATGTAGGCGATGGCAATTGGCAAAACTTTGCCGTGGTCTATTCGTATGAAGACGAAGATGAAGTATATACAGCTGGTGCAGGGGTTGGAAATAAGCAGTGGCGATTCTTTCAACTAACACCCAAAACCGCGGCCAAGGGAGGTTTATGGGGTGCAGACATCGTTCCTGGTTTAGCAACAAAAAGCCCGCTGGAGGCCAAGGAATGGTACAACATTCGAATAGAAATCAAGGGAACAGAGATATTTTTATTCGGCGACTCTAAACCAGAGGGTAAAAATCTGAACGAAAAACACGTTTTCAAGAAGAAAACTGCTCCAAGGGGTCGTCTTGGCCTAGCAGCCGCAGGCGCTTCACCAATGTTTAATCACATCAAAATCACCGGGCGAAATGTAGAGGACCTGTTTCTGGTTTCCCCTCTAGATAAATTGGGGGCCACTTGGGGCCGAATTAAGCAAGCCCACTCCTTTTAAGAGGTAGGAGGCATTGAAAGAAACCAGAAGAGATTTCTTGGGAAAATCGCTTAGTGGCCTTGGTTCTTTGACCTTCAGCACCTTGCCGTATATCTCTTCCGTTGCCGATGTGTTGGACGAATCGCTCTTGATGAATCATAGGGGCAAAATGTTGAAGAATAAACATGAATCGAAACCAAATATCATCTGGATCATGGCAGACGACATGGGCTATGGCGATTTGGCCTGTCAAAATCCAGATTCCAAGATCCCCACACCGAATCTGGATCGTTTGGCAATTCAGGGTATCCGTTTTACCGATGCTCATTCCCCTTCAGCTGTTTGCACCCCGACTCGATATGGTGTCTTAACCGGTCGCTATTGCTGGCGGTCACGACTAAAACGGGGTGTGTTAGGTCCATTTGATCAGGCACTAATTGAAGATGAGCGGTTGACTGTACCAGCTTTGCTCAAAGCGCATAACTATCATACTGCCTGTATCGGCAAATGGCATTTAGGCTGGAATTGGAAAAAGGTGGATGGGACATTAGCTCAACCCCGTGGTAAAGGAGAAGATTTCGTTTATCAGATCGATTTCAGCCAAGCCATCGGTGAGGGGCCTACCACCCGTGGCTTTGACTACTACTTTGGAACCGCGGTGCCTAACTACCCGCCTTATTGTTATATCGAAAACGATCGTACGGTTGGAATTCCAACCGTACTCAAACCGGATACGATGTTCGGTAATTATCCTGGTCTGATGCTGGAAGATTGGGATCTGGTTCAAATTCTACCCGACTTAACCAGTCAAGCCATTGAATATATTGATGACCAATCCAAAAGCGAAAATGCATCCCCATTCTTTTTGTATTTCCCGCTAACAGGTCCTCATGCTCCAATTGCGCCTGCTCCTGAGTTCATCGGCAAAAGTCAGGCTGGAGCCTACGGTGATTTCGTTTATCAAATCGATTGGTTAGTCGGACAAGTAATGGCTGCACTGGAACGAAATGGGCAAAGCGAAAATACGTTACTGATTTTCACCAGCGATAATGGATCGCCTGGACGTGACGGTACGAACATGCTTGGTGCTATCAATTCGGTGAAACGGTTCGGTCACCATCCAAGCTATATTTACCGGGGTATCAAAGCCGATATTTGGGATGGTGGCCATCGCATTCCATTTGTAGCACGTTGGCCAGGGAGAATCAATGCTGGCCAAATTAGTCAAGAACCCATTTGTTTGGTAGATTTGATGGCGACTATAGCTGGAATTCTCGGTGTTGATCTGCCTGAAAATGCGGGCGAAGACAGCTACAATATTCTGCCGGCCTTATGTGGAGAAAATCTGTCCGAGCCGATTCGAGAGGCCATTGTTCATCACTCCATCGATGGTACGTTTGCCATCCGAAAAGGGAAATGGAAAATGATCCAGGGAGTAGGTTCTGGAGGTTGGACAAAATCAGGAAAACCGCCACTGGAAATAAAGGGTCAACTCTACGATATGGACAACGATCCACAGGAAGAGAAAAACCTGTGGTCTCAACAGCCAGAGATTATCCAGCAACTGGAGGGCCTACTGGTTAAGTACCAAGTGCAAGGAAGGAGTCGTCCTACCTAACGAATTTAGAGAATCCTTCTTCCATTCAGGGGGTAGAGAGTATTGCCATAGCCCCACCAGTAGCAAAGAACACTGCTTCATTGTTTTTTGTGTTTTGAAGGAGATGTAGCATACAAATACTATATGATAAACAGATTCTCAAAACAAAACCACAACTAAGAATTGAGAACAATTTTGATAACTTTTTCGTAGGAACTAAACGCAATGAACTTTGGAAGGGACGCAATAAGAAGAATCTTGGATCTCGTTCCGTACAACACTGACACCGAAGAAAATGCAGCTTCACCTCTCATATCATTGTTCGTTGCACCGATAATGGGTGCGGCGGCGGGCGGAATGGGCTGGGGCATACGAGGGCAGTATGGGCACGAGTGGGGAGTGATGGTGCCAGGTGTCCTGGTCGCCTTTACTTTCGTCTTTCTTTTCTGCAAGCGATCAACTGCGCTCCATGCCGCGAGAGCCGTAGCACTAACTGCTCTCGGATTCTCATTTGGTGGAACGATGACTTATGGCCAGACAGTTGGGTTAACTCACGATACCCCCTTGGTGGGAAACCACGATGCGTATCATTGGGGGATGATCGGACTTTTCGTTAAGGGAGGGCTTTGGGTTGGCTTTGGTGGGGCCTTTCTTGGTATTGGTCTGGGAGGTAAGGAATACAGATGGAAAGAGATGCTTGGGCTTTATGCCGCGTTAATTGTGTTAGCATTCGTTGGAATACAACTTCTCAATCGCCCCTACGTTCCAGAGGTTAATTCATCGGAGCGAGCTCTCCCATGGATCTATTTCTCGGATCACTGGGAGTGGGAACCAGATAACTTCGAAATGAAACCTCGTCGTGAGTGCTGGGGTGGTCTCTTGGCTGCCTTTTTAGGGCTGGTTGCCTATGTTGGATACATCAAGAAAGACAAGTTGGCTCGCAACATGGCTTTTGTCGGAGTGCTGGCTGGGGGGGCCGGTTTTACTCTCGGGCAGAGCCTCCAGGCCAAGCATTCTTGGACTCCAGGTTGGCTCACCGAATTTGATCTGTCACTACATGAATTTCTGCCTGGTATTTTTCCTGAGAAATTCTTCAGTCTTATGGGCTGGAATTGGTGGAACATGATGGAGACGACATTTGGTCTCGTCTTGGGCTTTGTGCTCGGACTTGGACTTTGGCTTAACCGTAAGTTGGTTGCTTCAGGAGATACAGGTGAAGAAGCTAAGATTCCTCTGCAAGTTGAATGGACTCTTATCGTTGCACATGCCTTCCTGCTCTATCTCTGGGGTGTCAAAAGATACAAAGGAATTGATCCTATTGCGAATTTCCCCCTTATCATGGGACTGATTCCCGCAGTCTGCATTCTGGGCGGGCGTTATTGGCCTTACATGTTATCGCTTCCTCTCATAGCCCTCCCGATTGCTGGGATTACGCTCAAGACAACTGATAACATACACTTTTACACAGACCGATTTTTCTTGATCGTTCTCCCTTTGGGAATAATGACCCTCGCTGCACTTTACTTTGAGAAAGGCGGACGTAGNGGCTTAAGTGGGCGTGNCTTCGCACGCTACGGGTTAATTCTTAGTGCCCTAGTTTACTATTCACTCAACTTCGTCTTTTTCGGTTTCCCATGGGCGACATTACCTATGGTCGGACGCCACACAAACAATTGGATATTTCTGCGTTGCACGGAACTATTGATCTTTGGTGCGCTTGTACTCGGCCGACGAGATTCCCAAAACAATATTGAAGAACCAGGTACTGAGTTAATGCAAGACTCTTAACGGTAACATTGCGCTTCTATAAATCCTCTTGGCAGTAATACTGTAAACATCATGGAGGACAGACAGAAAATCAAACGCTATAGCAAAAGTAGCTGAGAAGGATCGATATCCCTAATTTTTATCGCCACGGCAGTGCCATATAGTGTTTGATATGGTGAGAATTGTGGGCCAGCGTGCCAAAGGCTATATGATCGGTGTAGTTGCCAATCCGTAGAGAATCCAACCTAAATGAAAACAACTCGGACCGATGAACAAGCAATGTGGAGAAAATATGGAAATTCGTNCATCGAAAGAGAGTGATTTTGAAGAAATTATTAATCTGATATGTACTGTTTTTGTGGAAAAATGCAGACCTCGATATGCCAGTCAAATTTATCATGATTCGAGCTTTCAACCACACCAGTCGCGCGTTTGTGTCATCGATGGGAAGATTGTCAGCCACATTCGCGTATCAGATAGGGCGATCCAGATTGGGNGTTCTGTTATACGTCTTGGGGGTATTGGAATGGTTGCGACTTTACCAGAGTATCGGCATCGGGGTTATGCCTCAGCTTTGATGCAGGATTCAATTGAATACATGGAGGAAATTGGCTACGAGCTTAGTTTGCTTTTCACTACTATTCAGCCATTTTATATGAAGTTTGGATGGGCGACTTTTCCACAGACAAACTTTGAATTAGANCTTCACGCCAAAAAACAGTTCGAGCCATCATCATGGATAGTTCGAGCGTTTGACGCTGAAACGGATTTGGCACAGATCAGCCAAATTTATGATGAACACAATAAGACTCGTTCAGGGACAGTTCTGCGTTCTGAGAGTTATTGGCGAGATACGTATTCGCATCAAGTTGGTCTCTTACCTTCGCTTGTCGCCGAAAAGGATGGGACCATNGGTGCATACGCAAATTTCGGATTCCCCACGGATTTGGATGGAATGGATCCATTTCTGGCGACGTATTATCCCAATCTTCGGGAAGTTGGCTATCGTAGTCAACACCCTGATAGTCTTCTTGCACTTTGCCGCGCAATTCTCATCTCTATTTATAAAAGAGACCTAACTAGTATTTCGGGACGTTTACATAGGTATCATCCGTTAATAGCCTTGTTAAGTGAAGAAAGTGGAAGTCAACCATCTTTTANCATCACTGAAAAGGCAATGTACCGCATAGTCTCTCTGTATTCGCTCTTCCAGAAAATGATTCCTGAATTCGAGAAAAGNTTAGNAGGTCNCNGAGAGAATTCCATNCCNACTTCATTTTGTTTCNTTCTTGAAAGTCAAGTTTCTACANTAAAGNTNAATCAGGGNAAAGTCACTGTTACCAATGATNATAGCGGANGNACAAAGGTGCGNATCGATACNNATCGTTTCCTCAAGGTACTTTTTGGGNANGCGACATTTGGTCAATTAGAGGAATTGAACCACTTCAAAGGACTCAGACTCGAACCTCATGAAATCGTAATCTTGGATGCCCTTTTTCCAAAGGGTGAATCAATGCACTGGATTTGTGATTATTTCTAGATCACTTCTGGTAGTAACNTCCCTCANTTTANCTCGATGTGCTNATTGTGATAGAATGCCTNAGCTGGTCCGGCAACTCATTGAGTGTAACAANTTGGGATGTCTGTTTAAACNNCTCCATTAAATAGATGATGTTAGGAGGAACCAAAATGAGCCGAAATCAATGTCCAAATATCCTGTTCGTCTTTTCTGATCAGCAACGATATTCCGCTCTTGGAGCNAATGGTAACGATATCATCCNAACGCCAGTTNTGGATGCCATGGCGANAGAGGGNATGGTATGNGATAACATGTTTTCGAACCATCCATTGTGTTCTCCTTATCGGGCAATGTTGCTGACCGGACGATATGGCTGGCANAATCTTGTNATTGACAATGAATATCGTCCNCGNAAAGATATACCAACATTACCNGCNACCTTNNGNCAACACGGATATGGCACAGCNCATGTNGGTACATTTCANNTGGGTAAAGGCCCATATCCTGAGGAAGATCGATANGGACTGGATTANCTGGCAGCNNTACGANGTGGAGGATCATATTTTAATCAGAGNTATTATCAAAANGAAAACGGNCCTACNCTTTTNGACGGTTGGNCTCCCAAAGTNGAAACAGATCTGGCNATCCAATTTATGGAGCGGCACNTGGATGCACGGCCGGATGACCCATTTGCTTTGTTTGTNTCTTGGAGACCACCACACTGGCCATATNAGCANTATCCCGANGAGCATTCTATATACGANCTGGCNGATATAGANGTNCCNGGNAATGTNCCNAAACAAATGGAAGCGTTTGCACGGCAGGAAATTGCGGATTACTATGGTTGTTGTACAGGACTNGATGCGCAAATGGCACGGCTGTTAGAGGCATTAGAACGCCTTGGAGCTAAGAATAATACGATTGTTTGTTATACATCAGANCATGGTGATCATTTGTCGAGTCATGGTTATGGTAAACCTTTTGATAGTTGGATGCCTGAATCGATGCGGGCATCCAAGGCAACACCTTATGAAGAATCGGTTCATGTTCCCTTTATAGTCCGTTGGCCGAACGTAATTGAGGCGGGNNCGCGAAGCGATGCNTTTTTTGGTGCGATTGACATCATGCCAACATTGATCGGAGCATGTGGTATACCATTACCTGAAGGACTNCAAGGACGTGATATCTCAGGGGTTTGGCGAGGTGANGGTGTTCCCAGAGATACCGAGCTTACTCCTGGAGGATCNGATTCGGTTTATCTCCAAAATATGGCGCATGGTTGGCCCAATCGGCATGGATGGGTTGGACGTTGGCGAGGAGTACGCACCGAACGATGGACGTATGCACGTTGGTATGCTAACGAGCGTAGTCCGTGGTTGTTCGACCGATTNGAAGATCCTCTAGAGATGGTCAATCTGGCTAATACGACAGAAGCAAGACCTGTACTCGAAGAAATGGAAGAACGGCTTCACCGCTGGATGGAGGGAACGCATGATCCATTTGAATATGGTCAACGGGGACCTCGTGGGTTTCTTCAATTAGGACAGGAGTTTGCCAATCCTGATTTGTACAAAGGGTGGAGTGTTGCCTAAATTACTTATACATGAAGTATAAGCTATAAAGGTATGTGGCTCATACTTTCATTTCTCCGCTGAATCTAGTTTCTCTCTGCCAATATTGAGTATGTATGCGGAAGTCGAGTAAGGATTTCTTTTGGTATGTTCGGAAATTGATCCCAATATGGAATGGGATATTCGTCAAAGTGGATAAGATTAAATCCAACGTTCAGTAAAGCTTCAAATATTTGTCCCAGAGTCCATTGCCGTTCATGCATTCTAAGATTTACCAGTTCCGGATCCTCTTGCCTGGCAAGAAAGGGAAAAGGCCAGCGTTCACCACCTACTATCTTTTCAGTAAAGTAGTTGTTCCTCTCCACATGGAAGCGGATATCTGAGGTATTTGTATCCCATATCCAGTCCAAGGGGTGTCCCTCAAATACAAATAGTCTGCCCTTTGGTTTCAATAGACGGCGTACAATCGCAGCCCATTTTTGTATATCCATTATCCACGGTAGTGCGCCTCGCCCAGTGTACAGTAGATCGCCTATGGCATCCAACGACTTTGGAACATCTAAAACATCACAACAATACCATGAAGCATTTGCTTGCAATGAATCTGATCTCCTTTTTGCGCTAGCAATCATACGTTGACTGATATCAATGCCAATGACCTCTTTAGCTCCCTGTGTCAATAAAGACAATGTATCCTTTCCTCCAGCGCATTGAAGATGAATAGCGCAATTGCACCAAGTTTCAAGATCAGAAAGGATCCGCTGTTCAGGTTCCATTAGATTATTTCCACCATCCCGTAGGAATGCGATGTCGCTTTTTTCAGAATCTTCATAGAGTTTGGCTGTTGCGTCCCACGCAACACCTGTTTCTCGATGCAGTGTTGATATTTCGTTTCTCATTTTTCCTGGTTTATTTTTGTCCGAGATAAAATGTCTAGAAACCACCCAAAATTAAATTCTAACCAATCATTAATTGGCTTTGACTAATCGGAATTTGTGTTGTGCCTCATCAGTACCGACAAAACGGTTATAAATGGCGATGTGGCTCAACTGGCCTTGCCAACTGCGTTCACCATTAAATTCTTGACCAAACAGCAACTGGAATGCTTTCCAATTGTTGAAATTACCTTGCACTGCTTTTGATTCATGAACTAGCTCCCCATCGACATAACAATACAAGCTACCGGAGAAGTAGCTGACAATAACATGCATAGGCTGATCGGGTTTGACCTGGCCAAACGAGACCTCTGCCCCTTGTCCATTTGCTCCGGTCATTGGGGTTCGCAATCGAAATACAAAGCGCTCCCCTTGTTGNCCAAGGGTAAAATTCCGATTACTAATGTCCTGAGAACAAGTCACAATGCGGGCAGGCCCGTTCTGCTCCAGATGTCTAGCCATTATCATGCATTCGACCGTCAGTTGATTAGTTGACTGACAAGAATTCACCAATGTTTCCGTATCCATATTGGCTAGAAACGCTCCGTCCGTAATTGTCATTTCTCCTGCNNTGTTAATACTNACTTCTCCACGTGGGTNGACTTGGCAACTATACCCGCCAGATATTTCCGGCACAATGTTTTCGACATTTTCACCGGCCCATCGAAATAACAACCCTTCGTTACACCCTGGGAACTTGCTATAGGAATCAAAGTCAATGGGTATTGACGGTAAGACATTAACAAACAGAGCGTTGATAGATGACAGCCCATTTCCATCTGTAACCGTTAGGGTTACTGTATATTGGCCATATGTTTGATAGATATGTCTTGGATTGGACTCTATTGAGGTTATGCCATCTCCAAAGTCCCATTCTAGCTTTTGATCCTTTGTTGCCATGGTAGCAGAAGCAAACGAAATTGTCAGTGGTGCGTGTCCTTCTGTGATATCTGACGAAGCTTTGGATTCGGGCCGAATCTTCTCTCNTGGTTGGTAAGGGATCAATTGGTAAGCGAAGTCGGGCAGATGAGCAGAAAATACATATTCCCCTGGCTGGGCTGTGCCAATCGGTACTACCTTCATATTCCAAGTATCAATACCGTCAATTTTATATGGTCGATCTCCAGGTAAGTTTACCCGTATGGTTCGTGGTTCAGTGGCATAGATCAGGTAGTATTCTCCCGGTTTCGTCAAAATGTAGCAACCTTGATCATCTCCAATGGGTTGCAGCGTTTCAAAATCGGGCATGGTCTGCACAAATTCTTTCAAGTAAGCGATACGAGGTGGACTTTCACCACGCAATACTCCACCCTTCGACCACCACAACAGGTCTCCTGAATGTTCGTAGGTTTCCCCGTGTCCCACATAACAACCCGAAACCGTTCCAGCCCAAAAACGTTGCACCATCTGCTTGGCNGTGATGTTTCCCCAACCGTGTGGGATATTACCTTCATATTTGCACTCGTCGTAGACAACAGGTTTCTGGTACTGTTGACGGTATCTTACGCCTCCCGCCATATCGGAGGTCTGTACACTAGCATGTGTTACCCAAGGTTTGTTATGGTCGTACCAGAGTTGGCAATTATGAATACCTCGCAAACGATCATAGGGATCATTGTTCTGAATGATCTGAAAGAAACGATCCCAATCTGACTCCTCTTTGGCTGGCATAATATCAAATTCGTTAGCCAGCGACCACCACACATTGCGATAAGCAGCCAATCGAGCCACTGCATAACGAATGTAGTGGTCGTCGTTCTCTGCTTCCATGTACTCAAATCCCCAACGATCGTAAGTNTGAAACAGAATAACATCGGCTTCAATACCCAATTTTTGTAAGTCGAGGACACGTTGCTCAAAATGTCGCCAAAATGGTGGGTTAAAACGGGTAAAATCCCAATTCTTTAGTGGTGTTCCTTCATATGGATAGTAAACAGGTTCATTTTTGTTGTAGACGTAATCTTTTGGGAAAATGCAGAGGCGAATTTTGTTAAATGGGCTATTCGCTAGTGTCTGCAGAGTTTTTCGCTCCATTTCTTCTCCTTGGTGGGTCCAAGCGTAGCAAGTAGTACCAAACTGACGATACGGTGTGCCATCGGCATAGCGAAAATAGAAAGTGTCGTCTATATGCATTGGCCCGTGGTTACCCGTTGATGGCTCGACACACTCAAATTGTCCCGTTTTACTGTCAAGTTCTGGAACGTTGCTTTGGGTAACAAAATGCCACTGCCCAACTGTATCAGGCATGAAACGGATGCGGTAAAGGCCCTCACCATCGTAGAATCCTTGTAATTCAACAACACAGTCATCCAATTGGAACCGGGTACTCAGCTGGACATCCACAAACGGATTTCCAGCTGAGGGACCGTTCAATTCAATTTCGTAAATATCCCATCTTTCAATCATTTTCTTTTCGCCTCTTTCTAACCCACAACTGACATCCGTATTCTACTCTTCATTCATCTGCTTTTATTCAGGTTGTAACTGAATGAGGTGTTGGCTTAATTTAGTTCTTGCTTACAAGCTCTATGTTAACTACCTTATTTCCTGCATACGACTTCAGCTGAGAAATTCAAGATAATCATTATATTCGATGTACTACTAAATATAATGGTTTCAATTTTATTGTGGAGNGCAGTTTTATTGATTACTGTCTTCATTGACCAAACCAATTTCTAGTAGCCTACGGTACAGATAGTCACCAGCGGTAATTGATTCATATCGTAATTCATTCCCTGTTTTATCCAAGAACTCCTGTCTAGGACTCAGATCAATATCGTTACGCGGATGAACGAACATTGGAATGGAGAAGCGACTGGAGGTAACATCTTTCGGATTGATGACCCGATGTTTGGCTGATTTAAACAAGCCATTGGTCAAATTTTGTATCATGTCTCCAGAATCAACAATAATATACTGGTGGTTTGCACCAATAGGAACCCAAGAACCATTCTGATCCATTATTTCAAGCCCATCTGCAGTAGCACCACAAAGGAGAGTAATCAAATTAATGTCCTCGTGTGCTGCTGCCCGGATGCTGTTAGGAGACTGATCAGTAATAAGTGGAGGGTAATGGACAACACGAAGGATTGTGTTACTATCCTCTGACATCTTAGAAAGCCAATCTANAGGNTGTTCTAGATATAACGAACAAGCACTAAGNAATTGGANAGCACATCGCTCAAGTTGGANATACAAGTCCTTGAAGTCCTGTTNAAAACTGTCAATCTCTGTTGGCCAGATGTTGTGTAGAAACTGGNAATGNAGGGGGTGGTCAATAGTTAAGGTGCGTCCAATCTGGTAAAATTCTTTTAGATCTGGCTGAGTACTGTCTTTGGCATGTTCCTNACCAAAATGGGTATACCCGCGTTGACCATTAATTTCTTGTTTCTCATAGGTATCCTTCACTTTTTCTGGTAGGTTAAAGAATGTTGCTGCGTGATTGTAACAACGAGAAATGAGGTGTGTATCCACACCATGTCCAGCTAAAACGAAGAATCCAATCTCAGCCAATGCATCTCCTANCGTTTGAACGAAGGTCTTTTGACGCTGAGATCCATTTGACGTAAAATCCTGTAGATTGACTTGGGGGATTACATCGAGCATTAATTTCAACTATACAGAATAATAAATAAGGTTAGGATTTAGGTCACTGACGATTTTAGTAGTTACATCAAGATCTCGAGGATTCCCATCCATTCTAGCACATATTAGAGACAAAGTCTTGCCGTATCCTACTTAGATTTACTCCAGATCAATGTATGATATGTTTCTGTTTTCCTTGTAATTCGTAGTATTCCTGACTACCATCAAGATATTAAGTTATGAAGGAGATAATGCGATTAATGCACAAATCGAGGCGTAAGATTACTGAAATTTTTGATTGTCTGCAAACAACGGAGGGTGATAATGTACCAGTTACGCGTGCGTTCCCTGTGTCGGGACGAATGCAAATTGATCCTTTTTTGCTTTTCGATCATTTTGGCCCGGTATATTACCACCCAGAAGAAGCCACAGGTGTACCAGCCCATCCTCATTGTGGTTTTGAAGCCATCACCTTCATGTTAAATGGGGAAATTGAGCACAGAGATTCTTTTGGAGGACAAGCCAATATCAGATCTGGTGATGTGCAGTGGATGACCACTGGTTCGGGATTGATNCATTCNGAGTTAGCTACTGAAACATTCAGAAANTCAGGAGGAACATTAGAAGGGTTACAGATTTGGGTCAACTTGCCCCAAATCCATAAAAACGTAGATCCCAGCTATCAACATGTGCCGATGGCGATGATACCGACCATCGACCTACAGGATAATGCTGGTTACATCAAAGTCATCGCTGGCGAAGTAATGGGAATGTCTTCCAAAGTAAAGACATTCTCACCTATTTCTATTTTTAAGGTTCAACTTTCGCCTGATGCTACCGTTGATTTGGAAGTAAAAGCGGAACAAACAGCTTTAATCTATGTTTTAGCAGGTGCGGTAGGGTTACAGAATTCAGCAGAAATGGCAGTAAAAGGACAGATGGTCCAGTTTGATGGAGATGGGGATCTTTTATCCCTTCACACAAATTCTTCCTCAAAACCTGTTTCGTTCATAGTCTTGGCTGGCCAACCCCTGAATCAACCCTTAGCACGGTATGGGCCTTTTGTTGCCAGTACGGAGGCAGAAATCGAAAAAGCTGTGTTGAGCTACCAATCAGGCGGAATGGGTCAGCTTTAGTATTTCACTTCTGGATGAGTGAAATAGCTAGGCCAGATTTTCCATCCATTGGAAAATCTGGCCAGCCGTTCCAGTAAAAAATAATCCGTTAAAAACTAAAACGTTGGTACCGAAACCTCAATTTCTCGTCCACCGGCTTCTGACGAGTCAATAACACCTTGAATGATNACATTGGTTAACAAGACTCCATCNGGATCAATCGGAGAAGGCTTACCNTCGCGAACAGCATCAATAAAGGCTTGATCTTCACGCTGAAAAACATCGACAGATTCGAATTCGGTAAAGGTTTCATCTTTGATCTGCCCGTCTTCATCTCCATAGACAGTAACGCCTTCTTGCGGTCCACGCACTTCCATAACACCTAGGCGAAGACCAGCTTGTTTCCCAAGAAAAATTGTACCTCCGAGAGAATCCATATTCATGCACCAGCAAGTTTTGAAAACCATTCGCGCACCATTGTCAAAAAGCACCCAACCAACGGCAAAATCTTCGACTTCTGTTTCCTTCAGAGCGGGATTCCAAGTATTGTTAAGACTGAGTTCATTGGATGCAATACCGGAAACAGCCACNGGTTTAGGATGNCCCATCAAATATAGGGCCGTGTCTAAAGCGTAAATCCCTATGTCTGCGGATGCACCTAAACCAGCTGTCGCTTTTCGGATAAAACTACCTCCGGGATTGCCACGACGACGATCAGCAACTGTTTCTACATAGTAGATATCTCCCAGAGCGCCAGTATCAACAATTTCCTTGGCTTTTATCACTTGAGGACTGTAGCGCAGTTTCAGTGCTACCATCAGAATTTTCCCATTTTCGTGAGCTGCGCGTACCATTTCGGTTGCAGGACCAAGTTTAGCTTCCATTGGCTTCTCACAAAGCACATGTTTGCCTGCTTTCAATGCAGCAACTGTTGGCGCTCCATGAACACCTGTGGGGGTACAAACTAGTACAGCCTCCAGTTCGTCCATCTCCAGCATTTCGTTATAATCATTAAAGGTTTTTGAGATACCCCAATTTTCTTTTGCTCGGTCCAAGTTAGCTTGAACTAAATCGCTTACCGCAATAATTTCGGCTCCTTCAATGGACGCCATTGTTCGACAATGTGCTTGTGAGATACCCCCGGCACCAATCAGGCCTAATTTGACTGTTTTCACTGTTTTCTCCTAGGTTTTCCTATAATGTGTTGATTACTCAATTCTTAAGCTCAATAATGATCGCCCATTCTACAGATTTATATCTTTCTCGTCAATGGGAATGTTAAATCTATCAGGACTAAGTTCTAATTTTTTTTGCTGAAATTACTTCAGTATGTAATTTTGTTTTTAGCCTTATCCTGTTTGTTTTGATAAACCAGCTTCACTTTAATCCAGCTCCATTGACGCAATTTTGCACGTGTTAAAATGCTCTGTGAATACTTGTCTCCAAGTGATTTCAGCTTTTGATATGAGTCATCGGAATCATGAAGGAAAATCACCTGAACCTTTTCCGGATAATCAAGATCTTGGCGAAACATAATGTCGATGTTATCAAATTTGTTGGGTAAGGATGTTTTTAGTTCCATTAACAACCATTCCATCTGTGTTGGTATATAAGGTTTGTTGGCAGGATGTTTTACATTTTTTCCGTTTGCCCAAATAATACTTAGGCTAGCTAGAATTAGCATTAAGACTAAAATCGCCCTTTTCATGGTGTCTCCTTAGCACAGTTTTGTTGTCCTTCGAACCCAGTGATTTNCCAATATATTATCTATATTAAATGTCTAAATATAAGCAATTAATCTTTTGGTGTGTCAGGTGGCTTAGGCTGGGAATCGAAGCCATAGATTCGGTACATTTCGGGNGTTGCCCGGTCGATTACTTCTGGTTTGAGGTAATGTACGAAGTCAAACATCTGCTTAATAAACGAGCGGCAGCAGAAACAGATCAGTGCAATTCGCGGTTCAGCTGTTTGATTGGCACCTGCTGCGTGCCATATGGCACCATTAAAGAGGAAAACAGATCCCTTTTTGGCCGTAAGACGTATTTCCTCAGGGTCGGTCATTAAGTTTGAAGAAGGTTTTTTCAAACGCCGATGGCTGGTTGGGACAAAACGAGTCCCCCCGTTTTCAGGAGTAAAGTCGTTTAGAAGCCACAGNGAATTAACAAACATGGGAAAACTTGGGAGAGGTTCCGGCATCTGTCCCAGTGCGTTATCGATATGGTAAGGACCATCTTTGGCCTCAGGAGAAATGATATTTGAAGTTAGGGTGCTTAGGATGTAATCCGNTCCAAGCATGTATTCGAAATAAGGGACAACTTTGGGATGAGCGACCANTTTTTCAAATAGTTCACCTTTATTCACCAACCATCGGACTAATTGGCCCTTGTTTTCTGTGTGCATNTTAGCTGTTTTATCTTCTTGCTCCAGTTTAGCTAGCTCCAGCAACCGTTTCCGATAGATGGTTATTTCAGCGCCTGACAGCACATCAGGAATAACAGTGTAACCTAGTTCATCCAATTGTTGTTGTTGCTCAGTAGAGATTCCCACCTTGACTTTTCCTATTCACTTTTTTATTAGGAGTGCTCAATGTTCATATTGAATTTCCACCTGACTAGACAAAGCCATTAGTTCAGGAANATTAAATTCTTCCAGTAACCCAAAGCAAAACAAGGCAGGATAATTTTCATAATCAAGATGTTGATTAATTAGTACCTTTAGATCTACNAGTGCNTCAGTNGCATTAATTCTCTTCACTCGCCNCGGGCTTAAACCGCTNGCNGCCAGNACAACAATTCCCGAATTCCACCCTTGACTCTGCAGTGAAATTTGAGGAACTTGATATTTTTGACATACCCATTCAACAAGAAGTTGAAGNTGACGAACNTGAATTCCCAATGGTCTTTTTCCTACTGTAGCAATTAGCATAGCGTATTGCCACGGCGAAATTCCTGCTGGNACCGATTCTCCTATGAATAGAAGATCAACTGTGATTACTNTGTTACCGAGTGCGATTTCCTTCTGAATCCTATCTTCTATCTGAGTACACCCTTCATCAGCTAGCGCAATCACAATATTTTGATGTTGTGGCTGATCCGGATAAAACATCATGAGAGGCAAAGTCAATTGGTCTGTAGTTCTCAGTTGATATCGTTCAATTTTTACTGAGTTNCTGGATTCTCGNTCCAAAAGTTGGTCTGCCGTAATTCCATCATCGGCTAGGGGNGATAGACGTAAAANCTGTTGAAGTCTTGATCGAGCAGATTCTTGCCATTGTTTTTGTTCAGCGTCATCGGTCATTGGCACTGGATCTTTTGGCAACGATTCNAGGTAAGTTTTGGCAAGTGTAAAGAAGTTTGCGTTTCCTTCTGGCAGACCAACTGTGAGCTGTTCAGCAGTTAGTAATTCCGCCTCTGATGGGATTTCTGACTCGGTTGAATCGAGTAGGGCGTAGTGTTTTTTTACAAAGCGNTAGAATTGTTCTCGATTATCAAGATCATAGTTATGCGTACCTGGGTCTTTGTTCTCATAATAAACAAAATNGGCTGTCTTTGCAAAGAGTTGGAAAAACGGAATTGCAGGATGGTAAACAGCTGATTCAGCCCGTTCCGCCACAAAGCAGCAGTCATCTTTCTGATTATAGAGCAAAAGAGTAGGGCGTGGGGCTAGCATTCCTGTCAAATAAGTGTAATCAGCAATCGATACTAAATCAGTTGGGTTTTGTTCTAAATCCCCAATATCGGAACGGTAATCGATACGGTTTTTCAAATCAATATAACCTGCATTGGGAACAGAAAGCGATATTCTTTCGTCTAAGGCACTCAGTATGATAGTTTGCCATCCTCCACCAGATAATCCTGTCATACCCACACGATTCAGATCCGTCGATGGATAATCATACAAAACATCNAGNCCTCCTCGCATAGCCAAGTAAAAGGTTGAAAGTCCACTTATTCCACANAAATCCAGATAGGCCATACGGTTATGCTTGTAATCCTCACCAGCNAGCTCGCCAAAATAGAACCATTCAGGATGTAACGCTAAGACCCCTTTTTTTGCCAGGTTAATACACCGTAGCTGTTCGTAGTCAGTGGACTTNCCGGGTGGACCAACATGTCCATTGACATTGAGAANTGCCGGCATTTTTGCTTGAGTTTGAATGGGTTCATACAATAGCGCGGGAATCCACAAGCCTGGGAGTGCCTGATAACGTAATTTCCGGATTTGATATCCTGGACCGACTTTCAAAGTGTCTTCCCACATGGTTTCAGCTTTCCAGTCAATCCATTCTTGAGGTACCCCACGAAAGACAACTTTGTCCAGAATTTCCTGCCGTAGAGCTGAAGCTTGATGCTCCCAAGTCGTTCGATCCGGCACATTAAACGAAGGAATCAGTTGCTGAATATATTCACTAATTTCTGCCCTTATTTGATCTGGGGNAACAACCGATTTTTCGAGCCACTCATTGATTTCTACCGAGTTCGATTTAGATGCCCCCAAAACCGCTGTAATCAATAATGAAAGGGGTAGCATTACCTATTCCTTCTCAAGATAAAATAAATTTAAGATTAAAAACTTGTTCCACTGGTGAAGGTGAAATCCCTAATCTTAAGGGAAGGTACATGGGAAGAGCCATCAACACGTTTGGGTTCTCCAAACATTTCTATATTATTTATCACGTTAAGTGGACTCTCGTTGAACCGCAGGTTTTTGACGCCATACTGGACAGTCCCATTTTCAATCCAGAAAAGGCCATCACGAGTCATCCCGGTGAGTAACAATTTCATTGGGTCAACAAATCGGATATACCAAAACCGAGTAATGAGTAACCCTTGATNCACAGATGCGATCAAAGTATCCAGAGAGGCATCNGTGCCGTCCATGATAAAATTTGTTGGATGACCAGTGTAAGCATGACCAGTATGTTGGGCCCAGTAACGGCTGTAAGCAAGGTTTTCTAAAATACCTCGTCGAATCCAATAGACTTTCGTGGTAGGAAGACCATTACTGAAAAAAGGTGAAGCTGGACATGCAGAATGCTGAGGGTTACTGTAGATTTGCACCCCATTAGTGGCAATTTNCCTGCCTTCCAACTCAGAAAAAGCACTTCGGCCCTCATCAGCAGCTTTAGCATCCATGCTGTAAAACATATAACTNAACAATCCTGCAACAGCTGAGGGTGTCATCACAACCATATGTTTCCCGGATGGTATCTCCTTGGGCGATTGACCGGTTAACGCTTTCTGGCAAGCGATTTCGACAGTTTCCTTGGGGGTGATCTGATCCAAAGTTTCGCCCACTGATTCTGCCCAGCCTGAACTACTGGAGGTCATAACTGTATTAGTATAATTGGCGGAACTATGGCGGTGATACCCAACCATTCCCTGAGAATTTGCGATAGCATCGAACTGATATCCGGTGGCAAAATGACCTGCAAGCTGTAATTTTTGTCGTTCGCAGAATTTGATAGCATCTTTCACTGTTTCAGCTCGTACTTGAGGAGACGTTTTGGCCGTTACTTCGTCATATGCTGGAATCTCTATATATTCGCTAGGGTCTACAGGAGGTAAATATTCTGTATCCGGTTCCGAGTGTGAGGCGATCTGTTCTGCCCGATTAACAACTTCCTGAAGAGAATCCGGATCTAATCGGTTGGTACTAGCGTGTCCAATTTTTTGGCCAAAAGCGGCTGAGACATGGAGCGTTACGTTCTTTTGAACAGTGTTTTGTGTAATGGTGTTATTGGCAAATCGGGTGTTAGCTTCAATTCCTCCATGAAGTGATAGTTCGAGATGATCCGATTGTTTGAAAGTAAGTGTCTGAGATAAAATATGTTCAGCTTGTTGACGCTCCATTATGTTTCCTTCATGATCCTGATTATTTTGAGGCAATTCATTGTGCCGCCCCGACGCTTATTCCCCGAAAACGGGCGGGAGCAGCCCCGTGAGTCATTTGAGATATCTGCATGGGATCGCCTTTCCCACAATTCAGAACACCGTTTGGCACCCAGAAACGTTGGTCACAAATAGCGTCNCANGCATTCCAAAATTCTGTTGTCATTGATTGGTAAGTCACATTTTTCAGCATTCTCGTGATTTGACCGTTTTTAACTTCCCAAAAAGCGTCACCGCCAAACTGNAAATTGCANCGCATTTGATCAATACTAAAACTTCCCATTCCTTCAATNTAGATTCCATCTTTAGTANCATTAATCAGTTGATCTANCGATATTTGTTCCTTCCCTGACTCTAAGCTCAGGTTGGGAATTCGTACAATAGGAATACCACTCCAGTGGGAAGCACGACAGGTGCCATTGCTGCGATNCAGATTGATTTCTCCCGCGACTTCTCGGCTGGTACCGTAACCTACAAACATACCTTCCTTAACAATATNCCATCTTTGTCCTGGAACACCATCATCATCAAAACCATGAGTGGCTAATCCGTGCGCGAGAGTGTTGTCAGCAACAAAATTCACAATGGGAGAGCCATATTCTAATTGGTTCAACAGATCAGGAACAGCAAAACTGCGACCAGCCAAACTCTCTTCATATCCAAGAACTCGGTCTAGTTCTGTCGCATGGCCAACTGATTCGTGTATTGTCAGTGCGAGGTTGAGTGGATCAAGGATAAGATCCTTTTTACCCACCGGGCAATTAGTTGCTTGAAGGTGTTCGATGGCCTGTTGCGCAACTCTATCGGTATTTGTTAGCAAATCGTCAGCATCAATGTTTTCGTAACCCATCGTCCGCGGCGGAGGTGCGTAGGTCCGACTCTTGGCATCTCCTTTACCCACGGCAGTTGCCTGATATTTTGCAGAGGCAGTAAAAACTAAGCTCTGCAAAATAGAACCTTCAGTATTGGCAAAAAAGCGGTCCACTTTTCGCAGATCCATTAGTGCTTCAGCCTTTTGAATCCCTTTGTGTTTCAAAAGCGAACGGTTGATTTCCAGTAGCAGCCCGATTTTTTGATCAATTCCTACCGAGAAAGGATCAATTTGATACGGTGTGGTAAATGTTTCTTGGTGCACGGGTTCCGGTGTCAAACGTACTGGTTTTCGGAGAGTAGTCGCGCTAGCTTTGGCGATGTCTATTGCTAGTTTGGTAATTCGCTGGATTTCCTCACGATTGATCTCACTACTTCCAGCAAACCCCCACGCACCTTTAGCCACAACACGCACACCAAACCCAACATTCTCGCTGTCGGTAATGTTGTTGACACGTTCATCTTCAGTATTGAGTAATTGGCGTTTATACTCTGAGATACGAATATCAGCGTATTCTGCGCCTAACCGACGGGCGGCATCTATGGCCACCTGAGCCAAATCGTTCATAACCACAGCTCCTCTTTAATTAAAGGTTACCAATCATAGCATCGCAACATTTAGACTGTCAAGAGGACGAAAAGAAGGAACCTCTGCACTTGTTTATCTAAACCCATCGTGCTATTTTGCTGTAATCATGAAAA
>PBXZ01000090.1:0-49965 GCA_002729415.1 Candidatus Poribacteria bacterium
CCAATTGCTTAGAATAATATATCACCACTGATTATGCTTTTAGTAACGTTAGAATTTCGTTAGGAGACCCAAACATGAGCACAAAATCAAAATTGGAATATATTTGGTTAGATGGTTACAAGCCAACCCAAAGTCTTAGGAGTAAAACACTCATTAGAAGTAACTTTTCTGGCAAATTAGAGGATTGTCCCGGATGGGCGTTTGATGGTAGCTCGACTGAACAGGCCTCAGGAGATGATTCTGACTGTTTGCTTAAGCCCGTCGCCATTTTTCCTGATCCTGATAGAAACAATGGCTATTTAGTTATGTCTGAAGTTTTGAATGCAGATGGGACGCGACACGAATCCAATGGTCGGGACACAATTGATGACGACGACGACGATTTTTGGTTTGGTTTCGAACAAGAATACTTTTTGTGGAATCCTGAAACTAATCTCCCTCTAGGCTTTCCGGCTGGAGCATTCCCGGGTCCCCAAGGACCATATTACTGTAGCGTAGGTGCTGAAAATACATTTGGAAGACAAATCGTTGAGGAGCACCTTGATCAATGTTTAGCTGCGGGCCTAAATGTTGAAGGCATTAATGCTGAAGTAGCAACAGGTCAATGGGAATTTCAGATTTTCGCCAAAGGTGCCAAGGATGCTGGAGATCAGGTCTGGGTGGCAAGATATTTGGCCGAGAGAAACGCTGAACAGCATGGTGTTGCCATCAACTGGCATCCAAAACCTGTTAAAGGTGACTGGAATGGTTCTGGCATGCACGCTAACTTCTCAGACAGCAAAATGAGAGAGTCTGGTGATGAAGCCGTCTTTACTCAAATATGTGAGGCTTTTGGACAGAATATAGAGCGGCATATTGCCGTTTATGGTGCGGATAACGATCAAAGATTGACAGGTTTGCATGAAACCGAAGCAATTGATTCGTTCTCTTATGCTNTTTCTGACAGAGGNGCGTCCATACGAATNCCTGTAAGTACCATTGATGATGGCTGGAAGGGTCGACTTGANGATAGAAGACCCNCTTCCAATGGTGATCCTTATAAAATTGCAGCAGAAATTATCACGACTACAAAGTCTNCTTACTAGTAAGTGNATATTNCGAAACTGTCCCACCAACTGAATTGTGGAGGCCCTTTATGAAAAAACTAGAATGTATTATTCGCCCCTTNAAACTTGAAGAAGTNAAGGAAGCTTTNACTGAGGTTGGCGTTCGAGGTATGACTATCTCNGAAGTTCGTGGTTTTGGTCGAAGTCGTGGCCATACAGAGCTCTATCGTGGGAGTGAATACACAGTTGAATTTGTGCCGAAGATCAAATTGGAAATTGTTGTGANTGAAGACGANGTTGAGTTGGTCACTGCAGCTATACAACAGGCTGCAGCAACAGGGAAAATTGGGGATGGGAAGATTTTTGTCCTTCCAGTTGATGAAACACTTCGGATCCGTACTGGTGAGAAAGGGCCTGCTGCGATATAAGAGNAACAATCATATTCAGGATTGAAGAGNTAATAAACTACTGTGGTGTAACAAGATAGTTTGTTACCTCTTTAATCTTTAATGTAGGCTTTTCCCCTTGGTTTCACCTCATAACTTACTTCCACTGCCAGTCACAAGAAACANGGCTATCAGGCTTGCNTATGACATGAGGCAAAGTCTAATGTTTTCCGAAGCANGTAGTTTTTGTACTAGGCGGTACCTATCATAGAGAAAAACCTCACGCTAACGATATAGAATTGGTGGCTTCACNCTGGTAGGTTGAACATCCACATGTGGTTTCTAAAACCATAAAGAAAATGCTCAGATTNACAAAAATTTATTCAGCAAATTTTATCCGTAATTTTCACGGACAAAGTTCATGTTCCTAATCGCAGAAGCAATCGCATCCTCTTTAGCAGGTGTTTCAAGAACCAACCAACCATCATAATTAATTTTACGTGTTGCTTCGATAACAGCGGGGAAATCGACATCACCCTCGCCNGGGTGGTTACCACCAGTTTCTTTAATGTGCATTTGCACTATTGCATCGCCTAGTTTATGGATCTCTTGGACAGAATTATAACCAAATGTGGTAGCATTACCCATATCATAGTATACACCGACTGATGTAGAATCTACCTGATCAATAATAAATTGATGGTCNGTGGCATCAATCGTTGATTCAATTCCAAGTTGAACGTCGAATTTCTCAGCTGTGCCTGCAACTACTTTCCATCCATCGATAAATCGGTTGGATTTCAAATCTTCTCGCTTAATTTCTGCGTTTCCAAAGAATGGAACAAGAATTACCTTCGACCCTAGTTCCGGTGCAACTTCGATGAGTCGTTGTAGCATAGCTATACCCTCAGACCTCACTGAATCCTGTGGGTGAGCAAATGTAAATGCCGTGAACCCTCCGGGAGAAAGCGATGGGATTTCAAGGTTATGTCCTTTAGACAAAGCTTTCAATTGATCTACACCACCATCTTGCCAGATTAAATGATTCCGATAGTCAACTCCCATACAAACTTCGATACCATCAAAGCCAATCTGGCTGACTTTGCTAAACGTTTGGTCCAACGGTAAACCTAACATCCCATCCCGAATTCCAACTTTCATCCTTTTTCTCCTTTGTGTTTTGCTTAAAATAAAAATAGATCTATCCTGATTATAACACCTGTTGCTATTGTTGCCAATCGATGTGAAAAAGGCATTTATTTCACCGTCATGCTCTAAGTAAAGGCTGGTAATCAAATACGGCTATGTATTCTCTGACAAATCGCAACCTAATATGCGTNCCATCGTTTTGGCGAAGATAATCAGAAATACATCAATAGCAAGTACCCAGTACATCTAAAGAAAATTTCAAAAGAGATTAAGGNCCCATAATTAGGGNAAGAATGGAAAACGGCGCACAGGGTAGAGCCTTTGTTGAGACCTTTGTATTCAATCCNCTATTGGAAAAACAAGGTTAACATCTAAAAGGAGGGCATTTAGCCACACATTGGTGAACAGTTCATCACAAGTATTCCTACTCAAATTTTAAGTCGACAAATTTAAACCTTTACTGCCCAATAATTTGGATAGTAAACCATAATGACAACAGACTGAAGGTTTTAATCCATTCCACNTGTTGTTGAAAGCATTGTTTAGGCTTGATTGGATGATGTAAGCGTATTAAGGTATTAACGTGGATAAAATCTTCCGTCACGTTATGTTCCACATAATGTAGTCAGTAATCTAAATTATAAACAGAATAATAATGATAAAAATGGAGGATTACAATTAATGTACAGAATTGTTCAGGTAGGTGTTGGTGGATACGGTGGGAGNTGGTTATCGACNATCATGGACTCCGATCGAGCTAGACATGTTGCTTTGATTGATATTGATGCCGATAACTTGGAGNNTGCACGGCAAGTTACTGGTGTNAATCAATCAGCCTGTTTCNTCTCATTNGANGAGGNAATTNCGAAANTGGAAGCTGATGCTCTACTTTGTGTCGTGCCACCGGTTNATCATGAAGAAGTNATTAAAGCTGGATTATCAGCAAACTTGCACGTCTTGTCGGAAAAACCAATCGCTCACANACTNGAGTCGGCGCATCGAATTNTAACTTACGCCCAAGCAAAGGACAGGNTTTTCATGATATCCCAAAAGGCTAGATTNCATCCATGGGTTCGTCGATTCCAAAAAATCGTAAATGATGGCGAAATTGGCCAAGTGAGTCATATGACTCACTACTTTCGGGCTCCATATTATTCTTGGGGAGAATTCCGTCATAAAATGTTAGATCCATTGTTTATTGAAATGAGCATTCACCATTTTGATCTGATTCGGGCTTTGCTTGGTAGGAATCCGGTGAGTGTTTGGGCAGACAGTTGGAATACTCCACACAGCCAATTTTTCGGAGACATTATCGGAATGGCACATTTTACTATGGAAAACAGATTTCCTGTAACCTATCATGCGGACGCCATCTCATCAGGTGATATGACCGATTGGTACGGTGAAATACGGGTAGCAGGGGAAACGGGAACACTCACTATGTTATATCCAGATCTTTATATCGGACGAAAAGGAGCCGATCATGGAAACCGAAACGCCCCCCGTGAAGAAGTAATGCCTGTCAGTTCTCCACAAGAAGGACAACCGGCGGCTTTCGAGGAATTTTTAGGTGCTATTGAGAATCGACGCATTCCTGAGTCCAATGGTATCGATAATCTAAACAGTTTGGCCATGGTTTTTGCTGCCATTGATTCAAGTCGAGACCAAACCATTAAACAGATTTCCGATTATCTATTACCTGAGTAATAGTTACAATCTTAAAAGTGGTTTTACGTTTCTTCCAAACTCAGTTTATAGAATCCAACCTTAGAATAGTCGAATGATTTAGATTCAATATTTCCTTTGCTTATCAGTTGGGTTCTTACTCAAATAAGTTCCTAAATTATCCCACTGATTTATGTTTAAGGGTAAATCAGTGAAAATTCAACATGAATGGGAATTATCAAAACTGGAGCGATGGAATTCTAACATTCCAGTGACTAGAATTCCCTCTATATTGGAGAGAGTTCCTTCTCTAATATAGTTTGACACTCCTAGGTGAATATGTTATATTTCCTTGGTTAAAAATGGTTAAAAATCACATCTTTTAGTTTGCATCATGGGTGCCTTGGTTATTCTATGGGGTTCGGTGCGGCCAGACTAGAGATGGCTGCTAAACCCAAGGAGTCAGCAAATTAAGGA
Source organism: Candidatus Poribacteria bacterium (assembly GCA_002729415.1). Lineage (GTDB taxonomy): Bacteria > Poribacteria > WGA-4E > WGA-4E > UBA9662 > UBA9662. The sequence goes on from PBXZ01000090.1 coordinate 4,724, forward strand.
GTCTACTTTGAATGTAGCAATGAAAGATCTCCTCGAGTCGGGAGTCCACTTCGGACACCAAACGCGAGGTTGGAACCCCAAAATGGCGCGTTACATATTTGCAGAACGTAACGGTATTTATATCATCGATTTGCAAAAGACGTTGCGGATGTTACATGAGGCTTACAACTTTATCCAGAACATGGCGATGGAAGGGGGCTCAATTCTTTTTGTAGGCACAAAAAAGCAGTCACAAGAATCAATTGAAACGGAAGCGAAACGTGCCCAGATGTTTTATGTTAACAACCGCTGGTTGGGTGGAATGTTGACTAATTATCAAACAATTTCGAATAGTATTGATCGACTGAAANAGTTAGAAAAAGATCAAGAAGAAGGTCTATTCGATCAACTTCCNAAAAAAGAAGCGCTCCGTCTTGATCGAGAGAAAACAAAGCTAAACANTGTTCTGTCTGGTATAAAGGATATGGGGCGTTTGCCATCTGCTGTAATCATCACAGATACGCGTAAAGAAGCTATCGCTGTANAAGAAGCTAAAAAACTNGGTATTCCAATTGTTGCAATTGTTGACACCAATTGTGACCCCGACCCAATTGATTATCCAATACCTGGAAATGATGATGCCATTCGTTCCATCAAGCTAGTATGTAGTGTTTTGGCTGATGCTATCACTGANGGGCGTGCAACTGCACTAGAAGGCACAGAAGAATTACCATCTGATGAAAGTGAAGAAACCGATTCAGAGGATGAAGTGGTAGGAGAAGAACAGGAGGAAGATATTGTCACGGAATNCGAGGGAAATCCAACAGATGCAACCTCACNTCCTCGTCGTCGCAGACGATCAAGAAATGTAGATCAGCCGAGTGAGGAGGCAGAAGAAGAAAGCGACAAATAGTAGTAGTCGAAGATTNAAATTTAGGAATTCCTAATGGAGGGGATTATTTCATAATGGAAGTTACAGCAAAGATGGTCAGCGATTTGCGGAAGCGTACCGGAGCTGGCATCATGGATTGCAAAAAGGCACTTGCAGAAAAAAATGGTGATATTGAAGCTTCGATTACTCATTTACGCGAACAGGGATTAAAAGCCTCAGAATTGAAAAGCAATCGGGATGCTTCAGAGGGATTGNTTATGTCCTATATTCATCCAGGAAGCAAAATTGGATCCCTGTTGGAAATTAATTGTGAAACCGATTTTGTGGCGCGAACAGANCAATTCAATGAATTGGCGAGAAACATCGCTATGCAAGTGGCCGCGTCCAANCCAAAATGTCTGTCAAAAGAGGATGTCTCCGAAGAAGATCTTGAAGCAGAAAAGGCAATTCTCAGGCAGCAACTTGTTGACTCTAACAAACCTGAANATATTATTGACAAAATAGTCGAGGGGCGTCTTTCAAAGTATTATTCGGAAGTTTGNTTGCTCGAACAAACTTATATTCGTAATGGAGATAAAACTGTTCAAAACCTTATTCAAGAAGCAATCAGCCAACTTGGTGAGAACATCGTTATAAGGCGTTTTGAACTCTTTATTCTTGGCCAATAGNCCTTATTAGGAGAAGTCAAAAATGCCAGACATGNTGATACTTGAGACGGAAGATCGGATGGAAAAGGCAGTTGANGCNACAACCAGCGAGTTTTCCCAAATCCAGACAGGACGAGCTTCCCTTTCCTTGCTTGACAATGTTACGGTAGAATACTACGGAGCGAAAAGCACTATTAACCAAATTGCCACAGTGACGACACCTGAGGCGCGCTTAGTCGTTATACAACCATGGGACAAATCGACTATAAAGGACATCGAAAAAGCAATTAGCCAGTCCGATTTGGGGCTTAATCCGAATAGTGATGGTGTGGTGATTCGAATANCAATCCCTGAGCTTACAACNGAACGTCGACAGGAATTGGTGAAACTTGTTGGCAAAATTACGGAAGAGGGACGTATCTCGATAAGAAATATCAGACGCGATGCTAACGGTTCCTTAAAGAAAATGGAGAAAGCTAAGGGGATTTCGGAAGACGATAGGCGTGCTTACGAAGAGGATGTACAAGATTTGACCNATTCTTATGTCGGTCAGATTGAGGAGCTTNCCAAATNAAAGGAAAGTGAATTACTTGAGATTTAGCAAAAGAANGNCAGAATAAGTAAAATTTCGATGCTATGGAAGCGGGTTGTTAGNTCAACAGTCTTAATTCCATTTTCCCTTTGGGTTGTATGGATTGGGGGTTGGCCCTACAAAGCTATAACTGTNGCAATTGTGNTTTTAGNNCTANTTGAATTTTGTCAGTTGACANNNNCTATCGGTGTNNGTCNGNTTGCAGCCTTTTTATTTTCTCTNCTCTTCTGCTTACTTGCTTTCAGAAATATCATCCATCAGGAAGATACAGGATTATTCTTAGGCTTTTTTGTTACATTTGTCCTTTTTGGGGCATTTCTAGTCCAAATTCTGCAAGATAAAGCAGATTCCGGTTTCCTGTCTGCTGCAGTTCTGGTTATTGGTGCAATCTACATAGGTTGGGCCTTTGGCTACCACGTAATCCAACTTCGAAGCTTAAAGGATGGACAAAGTTTTACCTGCTTTCTGTTGATCATCATCTGGGCTTGTGATTCTATCGCATACTTTTATGGGAAACGTTTAGGGAAACATAAAATTCGCCCCAACATTAGTCCTGGAAAGACGATCGAAGGCACNGTAGTCGGATTACTCTTTAGTGTTATAAGTGGGCTCGGGCTTTGGTATATAAGTGGGCTCGGGCTTNGGTATTTTCAGCTACCAAATGATATTGGCATAAAGGAAGCCATTTTGGCTGCTCTGATTATCGGCATAACCAGTCAAATTAGCGATTTTAGTGAGTCAATCATCAAACGTGCCGCTGGTGTCAAGGATTCGGGAACCTTGATTCCTGGTCACGGTGGTGCTTTGGATCGAATTGACAGTATGATATTTGCCACTCCTGCATTATATTATTATCTTCGTTTAATACTTGGTCTGGAATGAAAAACATAGCAATTCTTGGTTCTACCGGATCNATCGGTAAAAGCGCTTTATCGATTGCAAAAGCTCACCCAGATCTATTTACAATTTCAGCCCTGGCAGCTAATACCTCAGTTGATCTAATTGAACAGCAAGTACGCCAGTTCCATCCCAAACTTGTTGCTCTCTACGATCAAAGTGCTGCTAACCTTCTTCGTCGGCGAATCAGCGATTTAAAGTCTGTTGAAGTTATGTCAGGAGCAATGGGGATCTCAGCAGTAGCAAAGATTGACGAAGCGGAACTTGTTCTTGAAGCCATGGGTGGAAGTATCGGATTACTACCAACACTTGAGGCAATTGAAGCTGGTAAAGACCTGGCTTTTGTGAATAAGGAGGTTTTAGTGATGTGCGGTTCTCTGGTACAGAGAGCAGCGAAAAAACACAATGTAAAACTACTACCAGTGGATAGTGAGATTAGTGCTGTTTTCCAATGTTTACCAAAATCGTTTCAGAAAGACAGAATACATAAACTTATTCTGACTGCGTCGGGGGGACCTTTTAGGGAGACATCNAGCAACCAGCTGAGGCATATGACACCAGAACAAGCCTTAAAACACCCCAATTGGACAATGGGCAACAAAGTCACAATTGATTCAGCAACTATGATGAATAAAGGACTCGAAGTCATCGAAGCAAAATGTTTTTTTGAACTTGAACTCAAGAATATTGAAATTGTCGTTCATGCTGAAAGTATTATACACTCGATGGTTGAATTTGTAGATGGATCCATGCTCGCTCAACTGGGCGTACCAGATATGCGTGTACCAATACAATATGCTTTAACTTATCCCGATCGTTTAGAGAATCCAGCGGATCGGCTCGATTTTTCGCAGATTCGTCAATTTAATTTCGAGCCACCAGATTTTAAGCGTTTTCCATGTTTGGATCTTGCTTATACTGCAGCAGAAGTGGGAGGCACCCTGCCAACTGTGTTAAGTAGTTCTGATGAAGTTGTTGTTGACGCATTCCTAAATCGTCAAATTGGTTTTATGGATATCCCTGCTATTATCCGCCGTGCTATGGATCTGCATGATGTCGTTTATGAAGCAGAACTTGACCAAATTCTTGAGATAAATCGGTGGACTCGAGAAATTACCAGGAAAATCATTGGGAACTAAAAAAAGGAAACTATGGTAATGGGTGTTTTTGAGTGGATTATTCGCTGGGGGCCAAATACGATCTATGCTTTTCTTGCTCTAGGCCTACTCGTATTTATCCATGAGCTTGGTCATTTCCTAGCTGCAAAGTGGTGTGGAATTAGAGTTGAAAAATTTTCCATTGGGTTTGGTCCAGCGATAATCAGTTTTAGACGTGGAGAAACTGATTATTGCCTCGCTCTGATACTTTTTGGAGGTTATGTCAAGATGGCAGGAGAAAACCCGGATGAACGCACTGGAGGAGATAGAACTCCGTCGGCTGAAAATCCAACAGGCGAATTTGATACCGCAACCGTTGGTCGTCGCATGTTAGTCGCGATAGCAGGTCCTGCGGCAAATATTTTACTTGCTGTTTTGGCCTTTGCAATTTTTTATATGATAAATGGAGAAGGCCTAATCCGTAATTCCGCGATAACGACAGTAATTGGCTACGTGGTTAAGGATAGTCCTGCTGAGAGATTTGGGATACAAGCTGGAGACCAAATTATCGCAGTCAGCAGGGAACCGCACCTTCCAGATAAAATTTTGGGACGAAAAAAGCATCGCACCCAGATAAAGAAATGGGAGGATTTGCATATGGAGATTGCGTTAGCACCCAATACCAAACTTGATATAGAATTAATTCGGGACCAGAAAAAACGCATTGTTTCAGTAACTCCANCAGTAGTATCTCGTGGATCTCGTCAAATCGGACAACTTGGTGTTTTAGCAGCTGAGAAACTATTAGTTCATCGATCATGGCATAGGCAAATTCGGAAAGATGACATAGTCAACACTATAAACGGTCAAATCATTTATCATTCAAACATGTTAAATGATTTGATGACCAAACACAGTGATGAAATAATCACGTTAGGCTTAGTCCGCGATGATAAGTCAATAACCATCGATACAAAATTAAACCGATCAATAAATGTATATTTGGAAACTGGCAGTGTCGCAGAAAGAACTGGTATTAAAACTGGCGACCAAGTCTTGAAAATCAATGGCAGATTACTTGTAGATATTGGAACTACCAACGAAGAAAAAATCGCTAATAATGGAGACAGGTTATTAGAAAAGGTCAATAGAGAACTGAAGCAAACAGCATTAACTAATCGCAATCAGCCACTTAAATTAGATCTGCTTCGACCGACTGAAACAGGTGGAAATGAGATAATAACAGTTGAGATTACTCCTGAAATTAAGAATGACACGGCCGATTGGCAGGGACTGCATTTTGTCCCGGGAATTTCTGAAATGGAGCTGATTGAACCGAGTCATAGTAAAACATACAATCTTTTCACAGCTTGGGGAAGGAGTATTGAGGAATGTTATGTTACTATCTCTAAGATCTTTACAACACTTCGGAAACTCGTAACTGGATATGTCTCACCAAAATTTCTTAGTGGTCCGATTGGAATTCTTCGCATAACTGCAATAGTCGCCCAGTCGGCTTTAACACAGTTTATATGGTTTGTTGCTTTCATCAGCATTAATCTTGGTATTGTCAATTTATTGCCGTTACCAATTGCCGATGGGGGGTTGATACTCTTTTTTGCAATTGAAAAATTGCGAGGAAAACCATTGAGTCTGCGAACACAAAGTCTCATTCAGCAAGTTAGTTTTGCGTTCATAGCCTTGTTTTTTTTATTTGTCACTTTTTATGATGTTTGGGATTTCTTTCCCTCTTCATAGAGATTGACTGATTGCGATTCCTAGGTTTAGTAAGTTTCTAACTCTCCCAGTTTGTAATTCAACTTCAGTTATAGGAATAGGATAATTCGGAAGATAATTAGCATCCACTAGCACAAATTTCAGCATGGCAAACTCAATCCAAGAATATCTGCAAGTTATTTCGACAGTTAGAGAATACGTGGAGGAACAGATGCAACTTGGTTTTACTGAGATACTTGATCCGGAACATTCCAAATTTGGAGAGGTTGATTATAATCAACTTCGTCAAGAAGCAAATGGATGTGAGAAGTGCGAATTGCACACAACCCGTACCAATGTGGTCTTCGGTACAGGTAATGAAAATGCTGATTTGATGTTTGTCGGTGAAGCTCCTGGTAGGGACGAAGATGAAAAAGGAGAGCCTTTTGTTGGACGTGCTGGACAGTTGCTAACCAAGGTTATTGAAGCCATGGGGTTGACCCGCGACAAAGTTTATATCGCAAATGTGATCAAATGTCGACCTCCTAACAACCGAAATCCCAAACGTATAGAGATCGAGTCTTGCGAACCTTACTTAATTCGACAAATCGAGTTGATTAAACCAAAGGTCATTTGCGCTTTGGGGACTTTTGCTGCACAGATGCTTTTGCGTACGGAAGCAAAAATCTCTTCACTGCGTGGAAATTTCCATGAATATCGTGGAACTAAGGTAATGCCTACCTATCATCCTGCTTATCTTCTGCGCAACCCAGATGGGAAACGTGAGGTATGGGAAGACATGCAAAAAATTATGGCTGAACTCAACTTACCTATACGATGAAGTTTGCGCATGTTGCTTTCCCAATACCCGAAGATCTCACTTTTACTTATTCTATTCCGAATCATTTTATTCCTATAGCTCAAATTGGTTGTCGTGTCTTAGCCTCTTTCGGTAGCAGTATTCGTGAAGGAGTAATCGTTAATCTTCTAGACAAACCTAATGTTGATAATCCGGATTTTAAAATTAAGGCTATTACTGATTGTTTAGATAGTGAGCCAGTGTTTTCAGGTTCAATTTTGAAACTTACGAGCTGGGTTTCAAGGTATTATCTTTCATCTTGGGGTGAAGCTCTGAAGTGTGCTGCGCCAGCTGCAATTCGTACAAAACAACGACAGACAATACACCTTACTGCAACCAAGGATGAAATCGAGAAGCTAAAGCGGCGTGCAAAATTGCAAGGGAGGGTCTTGACTGAGCTTACTAATGATGGAGATCTCACCATAAATCAGCTCGCTAAGCGCGTGAAGAAATCGTCATCGAGTTTGCGTTCAGTACTAGCTCTGTTGCAAGGGAAAAAATTAATCGATATTCGAGTCAACTTTAGGCCGAATTCTCAAAAAAAATATGCTACTTTTGTTACTTTAGCTAAACCGATTTCTGAAATCAAACAAGGAATGACCTCAACCCTTCAGCGTGCGCCTAAGCAGGCTGAGATACTTCACAACCTAATATCTGGTTATAATAGGTTGCCAATTTCTAGTGCAGAACTACTGAAAACTACTAATACTAGTTTGACAACACTTCAAGCTTTGGAAAGAAAGAACCTGGTGGAATTGCAGTCGGTTGAAATTACCAGAAATCCGTGGGATTCTAAGCTAATCGAGAAAACGGAGCCACTGTCCCTTAATTCCGATCAGATCAATGCAGTAGCAGAGATACACCGCGCGATTGAAGCTAACCTGCCTCAAACATTTCTGTTACACGGGGTAACAGGTAGTGGAAAAACAGAGGTCTATCTACAAATTATCGCGACAGTCCTAAATAAAAAGGAAGGAGCGATTATTCTGATTCCTGAGATATCGCTGACACCACAAACTGTCTCTCGTTTCGTTGGTCGTTTTGGTGCAAATGTTGCCGTCTTACATAGTCGTCTATCTGATGGTGAACGGTATGATCAGTGGCAAAAGGTTCGTTCAGGCGAGGCTTCGATTGTCATTGGAGCTAGATCAGCGATCTTTGCACCAGTTCCCGATCTCGGACTGATTGTAATAGATGAAGAACATGAAACGTCCTACAAGCAGGATTCATCACCACGTTATCATGCCCGTGATGTGGCAATTCAAAGATCGAAATTAGAAAATTGCATTGTTGTTTTGGGAACAGCAACGCCTTCACTTGAAAGTTTCTATCATACTCAGCAAGGGAAGTTCCACTTAATCTCAATGCCGTCACGTATCGGTAGTAGAGAAATGCCAAAGGTGGAAATTATCGATATGCGTGAGGAATTAAAATCTAAGAACCGCTCCATATTTTCGAGATCTTTGCTCACAGAGATTACGGATAGACTAACGAAGAATGAACAAACTATTCTGTTCCTAAACCGACGTGGTTATTCAAGTTATGTGTTCTGTAGGAATTGTGGCCATGTTGAAAAATGCGAGGTATGTTCAGTATCAATGACCTACCATTTTAGTAAGCAACGGACAGTCTGCCACCACTGTGGTGCAGAGAAAAGGACTCCACGAAGTTGTCCGAGTTGCACTAGTGAAAACATTCGCTATTTTGGGTTAGGAACCGAGCGAGTCGAACAAGAAGTTTTAAGAGCGTTTCCTCAAGCAAAAGTTCAACGAATGGATACTGATTCCACATTACAGAAAAATGCGCATCAGACAATATTAGACCGATTTAACAATCAGGAAATTGATATACTTGTTGGTACGCAAATGATCGCAAAAGGATTGGATTTTCCAAACGTTACTCTGGTTGGTGTTATCATTGCGGATACTGCTCTTAATTTGCCTGATTTTCGTGCTAGTGAGCGTTCCTTTAATCTGCTCACACAAGTTGCTGGCCGGTCTGGCAGGAGTAACTTGGAAGGGAAAGTTATTGTTCAAACCTATATGCCAGATCACTATGGCATCCAAGCTGCAAAGAACCATGATTACGTTGGTTTTTATAACCAAGAAATTATGTTTCGGAAGGAATTGAACTATCCACCATTAAGTCATGTTGCAACTATTTTGGTGCGGGGAACCGCAGAAGAAGAGGTCATCAATACTGCCAACGATCTACGAAGTATTCTAGACTCAATCCAAGCAGATCAATTCCCAAATATTGAGGTTCGGGGACCAGTTGCTGCACCATTATCCAAGATAAAGGCCAAACACCGTTGGCACCTGTTAGTAAAATGTGAAAGTTCTGATGACCTTCGTGAAGCAATCCACACTATGAATCAATCAACACGGACTAATTTTACACCAACGAGCGTCGAGAAAATTGTGGACATTGATCCGATTAGTATGCTTTGATTATCCTTCAGACTTAACGGTATATTAGTTTTTCAATTGATTGAGCGATGTCGGCCCGATGTGTGGAGAGCAACTCTGGGTTATCAGTAAAGTCTGTCATATTGGAAATTATACTTGTGGGTATCATCAAGTATCCTTCTACCTCGCGAAGAAGTTGGTTCTCAGGATCTTCTGCTTTGAGCTTTTCAATTTGGTCTTTCAATATCCAGAAATACTCATAATCTTCAATGCCTTCCCTAAGCATTTCCCAGCGAATTGAGTTAACTGGTCCCTCAATTGATTTAGATCCATCCAAGACCTCTATTGGAGGATAAAGAAAGCGACCATCACCATTTCCCCAGTAACCTACATAATCTATTGGCAAGCCATAACCTGACTGGTAACTCATTGGATCTAAATATGGGTTTGGTAATTCATTATCAGAATGCAAAAGTGGGCTCATCCAATAATTTGTATTCCAAATATAAATTCCATCTAGACCATATTTCCATGCCTGCCATAGCCACATTCGCATCTCAATACCGTGATGATCAATAAAAAGTCCTGCATATGGGGATTTCGGAGCATTACGTATAGACCACCAAACTTTATCCCCTGCACCTTTTCGCTCTTGGGCTAAAACTTTATCGAAGTTGGGTGTGAGAGGACACCATATATCGACGCTGCCTGCTAATTCTGGAACAACATCATGAGTTAACATACGGGTTAGTTTGGGTGCTGAACTACCAATTTGATCCATTTTTGTTTGGATAAATCCATAGTCTTTTTGCTCTGGTTCATCAAACCAAAACACGTAAGCTTTATCCAACCAACCATTCTGCTTGAGATAGTTTTCCAGCTTGGTTAAATAACCTGAGAAAAGAGTTTCATATTCAGATGATCCCGATTCGTAACCTTCAATAACTCCAACAGTTCTTTCATAAGAATTGCTGTTTCCTGATCCCTCCAGTAGTATTTGGAAGGCATTAAATCGTAATCCATCGATGTAATTTCTAGCCGCCGATTCAAAACCTGCTGTATCCAAAGTTATATTCCAATCAGCAATTAATCTTTCAAAATTAGGATCAGGAATCAGATTCATACTGTGCGAAGCTTCATACAACGATAATCGATCAAACCAAGCAATACCAGTTTCCACTCCAGAGCTTGTTAATTGAACGGGTGAAAGTCTAATTGTTATCGATTTTGTCCCTTGTGGTAAAGAGCCAATACGAATTTCCTCCTTTTGCCATATTCCACGTCCTACATAACCAAATGAAATCTCACGCAAAATCTTTCCATTTTTATCATAACATAGGATATCAACCTCGTACGGTTGCTCCTTCTCAGCAGTCTTTACGAAAAAGCCGAATTCATAAGTTTTGGCCGAGTCCACCGAAATCAGTTTTTTTCCGATAGCGAAAAAATCCTGATCTTTCTGATTGTCCTCAATTCGCATACTAAAAAGGCCTTCAGCTTTATCTGTGTTAATAATTTCACCGCCTTTCCACCAATGACCTTCAAAGTCAGTTTGAATTGGATGCAACGCCATCGGATTTATTGGTGAAATCCGATGAGCTGCGAAATTTTGATAGTACTTCTCCAAAACTTTCTCAAGCTCATCTTGATTTTCAAGGTGGTGGTATTTCCTTATATTATCAGGGTCAATTCCAAAGGCGGACTGAATGTGAGTCTCGTCAGATAGCTCAAAATCCCAGACCTGTAGTTCAATTTCAAAAGTTTCAGACCACAAAGCTCCTTCTTTGGGGCTAGAATTCTGTTTATCCAAATTGGAAGCAGCAATAAACTGTTCTAACTCAGGATCTGGCTCCATTTCTTCGGAAAAATTCGCGCAGTTACTATCTTTTTGCACACCGCGGACAGTTTGAATTACTTGTTGTGTCTCAACCTGTTCTTCTACGGCTTTAATTGGAGGGGGAGGCCCCATGGTGCCGGAAATTGATATCGATCCTCTGTATTTTCCCGCAGCAATGCCCTTCGGAACGCGAATAGTTATCCAAAATGGATAGTTCTGGCCTGGATTCAGTTGTGCCGGTTGGTTGTAAGGAAGAATTGGATCTGGCCAGTATCCTTTTGAACCGCTCTTGTCCGTTGGATTTTGCACAAGAACGTAGTTAACTATTGCTAATTCTACATTCGCAGCTGGTATTTCGTTAGCATTGGAAATTAGACTGCTAGATCGGACACGCAACTGGTTCAAGAATCGGTCAGGGGTAATAATCAACTGGAACGATTCGGACTCATTTTTGGCTGCAGACAGGCTAATCAACGATTCTTCCTTCTTCGGTACAGCACGGTCACGGCTGACTTTATTGGCACTATTTGTCCACCATACAGCGCCCACAGTTTTAGTTTGCCCAAGCAATCTCCCAAAATTAGCATCATAAAGCGAAGAAACACTAAAAGGAAGCATCGCTCTATAGACTGTGTCACCATTAAAAATATCTTTAATTTGGACAATCATAATATAGTCTGTAGCTTCAATAAGTTCGTAACTCGGCCACCGTACACGCCAGGTTTCGGAGAAACCTATGTATATTACTTTAGTCCCAAAATCCGTTGCTGTCACACTACCCTTTTTCTGAATTGTGAGAGAAGCTTCTAATTCAACTGCGAAGTCTTGGAGGTTAGCAATCAACAAACTTACTTCATTATGTTTATTTCCTGTTTTTAAGTCACCGATGGTTTCGAATTCGACTGCTACTGAATTGAAAGGAATACTAACCTCGGCATAGTGGGTTTCGCCTATTAGATCAAGCGNAGCATCATCGATTTCACTTTGATACTGATAAGCCAAAANTTCAGCCTTATTGGTTGAACNCAAGCGGACATAAATATTTTCAGCGGGCAGAATATCGNCTGGAAGTGAGAAAGCTTCAGTGCCGGATTGCTTGACTTCACCAACAACCGTCCAATTGCGTNCATCCACTCCTATTTCAACAATACATTTGTTGCCATCNTGTACATTGGCCTGAATATTTATCGTTCCTTTGATCTGTTGATAGCCGGGCAAATCATGCCGATAAACAATCTCTGAGTCTTTGGGCAAAAGCCAGCGATCAGTGTTAAAATAGGCATTATGCTGGACTAGATTTCGTGATGTGTTACTGGTCATACTGGTATAATCTGATTGGAAGGTATATATNCCAGAGTGAATTAATTCACCTTCTCCNAGNTTCANATCGTGCCTTGTACGATGAATTGGAGTGATGTCAACAATACTAANATCATCGAAGAAAATTTTNCCTTTGGTCTCGTATTGGCCAAAGCGGAGGAAAACACCAAGTGTATTGATAGGAGTTGTAAATATCAACTCATGCNGTTCCCAACCTGTTCCTACAACCAAATCACGTGTTACCAGATTTGACCCTACTACAGCAGTCCCACCATCAACTCCTGCTGCCCCTTTCATCGAGAAGCTGAGGTGATAAACTCGGTTTGGTAAAATCAAACTTGTTGAAGATCGCCAAAATGAAAGGTTTCCTGGCTTTCCATTTCCTCTAATTGAAATACAGCGTTCTCCGGTTTTACCAAGAAGTTCCCATTTACCAAGGGCGCCATTTGAAAGTTCCCACCCTTGCGGAGATTCAGTGCCGAGCTCAAATGAGCCGTTTTCGATCAGAGGATTCTGTGCCCAAGCAATTGCGGGCACAAGAACTAAGGTTACCAAGATTCTCAAGATTCTCAAACTATTCTCTCCTCAGGTTAATATTACCAATAATTTTAAACCTCTATGCTTGATCGAACTAAATTGAAGATATCAGTACAATATAAATATCCTATAACCCAAAAGTTAAACTTGGACCCATTAGATCTGAGTTTGTTTATCTGTTACCTAACTGTTGGTATATGCCTTCTGTTTTCTGGATCATCTGGGTAACACTAAAGTAAGTTTCAACGCGTTGGCGTCCAGCAATCCCAAATGTACTTCGCAAGTTAGGATTATCAATTAGGTCAATAGCGGCCTTTGTAGCAGAGTTAAGGCTTGTTTTCGAAACAACAATCCCTGTTTCATTATGTTGTACAATGTGCAATTTTAATGGATCAGCTGACGTGGCGAATATGACAGGAATACCACATGACATAGCTTCAATCATAACAGATCCTCCTGAAAGCGTTAGCAAAAAATCGAGGGATGCCAACACCGCCGGCATGTTGCTCAGTCGTCCCGTAAAGGTAACGTATGGATTGAGCTCATTTTCGTTGCAAAAAGCTTTGAGCTTATAATGATATCGCTTAGAATAAATATCACCAATAACAAAAAAATGTGCTTCTCGACCGGATGAAAGTATGTTTTTTACAATCCGAAGAAAATCAAGTTGCCTTTTAGCTAGTTCGATGCGCCCGACAAAACCAACTAGCACTTTAGCATTAGGAGCATATTCCTGCACGAGAACGTTTGCCTTTGATTTTTTTGGCTTAAATTTGCTGATATCGACGGCATCGAAAATAATTTCAATTTTCTCTTCCGATACACCATCTTGAATAAGTGCATCTCGATATCTATGACCAATTGAAATTACTGAAGACGCCTGTTTTAGAGAATAACATTTTGCATGGTTTTCGCGCATTTTGCTGCGGACATGAACAACATTTGGTATAGACAGTTCTCGGCTGACAGCAAGCATGTAGGGATTCATACGATAATCTGAATGAATAAGATTAATGTCTGCTTTTTTTGCAAACTGGACAATTCTCTGAACTGCGAGTCTTTTTGTAAGAATTGATTGCACATGCAACCACCTTGGAAGTTTAAGGATATGTGTTGGAATTCCTTCTGAAAGGAGACTTTCTACCAGATCTCCTTTACTTGGGCAAATGACAATCGGATGAAATCTTTTTCGATCCAACCCCTTGATTAAATATTCATATTGTACCTCTCCGCCGCCAACCTTAGCCCCATACAAAGTTAAATACAAAACACTAATTTTATCCATAAGCTTTGTAATCCATAAGTAGAGGCAGGCCTTCAATTGTTTATCGGGAATAATACAATTGTAAAATCACAAGAAAACCAACAAATTCAAATAGTAACTGCTGAACTCTAATAAGCATTAATGCCAAATGCAAATCATCAACTGCCTATGGAACCACAAAACAAAAAAAGCGAAACGGAGAATTGGAAACCTGTGTCTATTGTGACCATCTATCTATCTTTAAAATGTGGATAATATTATATGGTATAAATAGATTTGGGTTCAACCATTATGTTCTTTTATGTTCTTTATTAATGAATAAGACTAGCCAGATCCTAACAAATAAGAAATCTTTAAATGCACCCTTTACCTTACAGTGATGAAATATTGAATAATAGCATCACTATGACCAAGTAATGAAATATATTAACATTTTGGTTATAGTACCGAACATTATAAGCTTTCTAATCATCCCGAGGATCTGTGGTACCTAAACTTGCTTTAGTAGATTGGTTTTGCTATACTTGGTCAGAAACTGTATCTGTTAGGGAGTAATAGCTATGGTAGATATTAAAAAGCAAATTGTTGATTCTATATCACCAGACCAATATCATGCTTTGCTCGATATTAGCCACACTGTTAATTCCTCTCTGGATATACAAGAAATCCTTGATCTGGTTTTATCGGAATTGGCTACTGTGGTGGAAGCAAATGCAAGTTCAATATGGTTGCTTGATGATGACAAGCAGCGACTTAACGTTGCTGCGGCAACTGGTGAAAAGAGCGAGGAAATCAAAGAAATTGTCCTTGAAATAGGAGAGGGGATTGTTGGGTCTGTTGTCAGAGAAGGAAGCCCCTTAATTACACGAGATGCTCGGAAAGAGAAGGAGCACGCTATCTCCATCGCAGAGAAGCTGGATTTTGCTGCGACAACGATGATGTGTGTGCCGATTATGACACGAGATCGGGTCATTGGTGCGATTCAATTGTTGAACAAAGCTGATAGTCAGCCTTTTTCCGAGGGAAATTTATATCTGACTGAAGTTGTGGCTAATGCCGCAGGGATTGCGTTGGAGAATGCGCATCTGCATGATTTTCTACAACGTGAAAACCAATCGCTGCGATATGAGCTAGGAACAAATCATACACAATTTCAGGACATTATTGGTTCTAGCCCAAAGATGCGTGAGGTGTTAGAGCTCTCAGAGCGAGTTGCTCAGACAAGTTCGACTGTCTTGCTCCATGGGGAGAGCGGCACGGGCAAGGAAATAATCGCGCAATCTATCCACAACGCAAGCCCAAGAGCAAAAAAACCCTTTATTCCAGTCAATTGTGCGGCATTACCTGATAATCTCCTTGAAAGTGAACTTTTTGGCCATGAGAGAGGTGCTTTTACTGGTGCAACAAATCGAAAGGAAGGTCGATTTGAGTTAGCCAACCAAGGTACCCTGTTTCTGGATGAGATTGGGGATATGCAGATTGGCCTTCAAGCGAAGTTATTACGGGTATTACAAGACCAACAAATTTACCGAGTTGGAGGCACAGCGCCGATTGATTGTGATGTTCGTATCATTTCGGCTACTAATCAAGATATTGAATCGAATGTTAAACAAGGCAGTTTTCGTGAGGATCTGTATTATCGATTGAACGTAATTACGATTGAATTGCCTACACTTCATGAGCGCGTAGAGGATATTCCAAGACTAGCATCACATTTTTTGAATAAATATAGTTGGGAAATGAAAAGGATGAAGACTGGATTTAGTCCCGACGTTGTTCAAATTTTGATGACCCATACATGGCCAGGTAACGTTCGTGAACTACAAAATGCGATTGAGCATGCGGTGGTATTGGGAAAAGATGAAGAGATCCAAGTAGAAGATTTACCACTGAGCCTCCGCAAAAATTGGAGGAAAGGTGAAATATCTAACAAAACTTTGGCATTAGAGGATGCCCAGCGAGGATTCAAAAAACAATATATCGAATATATATTGACACAAAATGGCGGAAACCGATCCAAAACGGCCAAGGTTCTGGACATTCAGCGAACTTATCTATCCCGTTTAATCCGCGAGTTAAACATTGGATAATGATATTCATTTCCCTTCTAGTTTCCGTTTCAGCTCTTTCAAGCCATTAAAAGCTGATTTTCCGATTCGGTCCCCAAGTAATGGTCTGCTATCTGGCATAGCAGAGCCCAGTTTTCCTTTTCTACCAGCAAAAGCACCAATTCCTCTGTACGTATCATCGAATTCGATTGTCTTGCGAGTGATACACCCTAATCGTTGAACCGCTTTGCTCAGTTCTTGATCAGAAGTTATTACTTCAATATATTCGTCTTGGTGGCGCTTTTTGACCCAGTTGATAATATAATTATCTGCTGTTTCATCAGTTTTTGTGTACACAATTCTAATTCCTTCTTGTTTTTTTATCGTAATTTTCAAATGTTCAGTATACTGAGCATCGAAAATTACCTTCACTTCTACATCGTTGGCAGAGGCATAGCGACTGAGTTTACTGATTAAGTAGTTCCTTGCAGATTCCAGATTGTGTTTAAGGTCATAGGTGCACTCTGGAAGGTTATGTAATAGATTATATCCATCAACTAGCATTACCATCGATTCATCTCCTGCTTTCTAAATTATCGCTAAATGTAATTTATGTTTCATCTGCCATCTTCGTAATTAAGCGAGCGTTTCAATAACTGTGGTTTCGTCTGAGGAGCTGTAGATGCTTTGTATTAGACAGCATATATTTCTTTTGCTAACGATTTGGCTAGTTATTATAACCAGCTGTGGGGATGAAAACGAAGAGCTTTACAGAAATTACGCACCAAAGATTAAATTACTTGAAGCGGAATCGAACGTCGTTGAACCAGAATCAAAACTCACAATCCGTCTGGAAACATATGATATCGAAGATGACCCGATGTTCTTCCAGTGGTCATCGACAGGAGGCACCATTCAAGGGGATGCTAATGGTGCGATCTGGATCGCACCAATGGAAGAAAGACGCTTTCAGGTTAATGTTAATGTCAGTGATGGAAGTAAATCAACGAATGGATCTCTCATTATTCAAGTCTGGAAAACACGTCTTGGTGATTACTATCCACTTTCCGTAGGAAATATATGGACTTATCGTGATGTCAATAATGGGAAAAACAAAATTGTGTTCGAGATTATTGATAAAATCCAAATACAATTAGAAAAAAAACAAACTGTTCCAAGTTACGTACTAAGCAAATATGACCCAAATTTACCAGAATATGACCCGAATTTGGATGATCCTGCCGACCCGGATCAGGAATGGCGTGTTTATAATTTTTCTTATCTGGGGCGAAATGTTGATGAAAACATGAAACTTACTGAGATACTTCAGTACGCGCAAAATGTTACTTCTGGTACAGAAGACACTATAATGTTTGTACCTTTTTTGTCACTTTATCGGTTCCCGCTGATTCCTGGGAACCGATGGCAACAAAGTTTTCAAGCTAAACTAACTCCTGAGCTTTTCCCTATTGGTGGAGGTTTAGATGAGTTTGAGGTTATTTCTGAAGAGGATTTAACTGTTCCTGTAGGAATGTTCAATAGCGTTTTTCAAATTCAAGAATCCTTTTCATGGAAATTGTTCAACCAAGATCTTGACCAAACGATTGTACAGAAATGGTTGGCACCTGATGTGGGACTCGTCAAGTTTACACAAATTCAGACGCGCGGGGAAATAACCGTCGAAGTCGATTTTGAACTGGAATCATTTGAATTGGTTAGCAGTAACTAAATATTAATTCTTTTGCCAGTTATGTCTGATTCGTAGGCGGCATCGAGAATTTCCAAAATGTGCATCATGTCGTTCCCATTCACCGCTGGTTGCTTGTCAAAATCAACCGCATTTAGAAAATCAGTTACAAATTTCACTCCGTGTACCCCGCCGTAGGCATCACGTGTTGGTAGCTGATGGCGGAAAACGCGATGTGGTGACGTTTCCCACTCCACTATTGTACTCTCGGCTGTAAAGAATGGTTCTTCTCTTTCAAATGGTTTCCACACGATGTTGCCTTTTGTTCCGCGAATTGCAATGTGCGTATCGTAGCTGGGTCCCATATAACCCAATCCGCTAAATGGCAACATGTAACCGGCATGCAAACTGCCAACAGCACCACTACGAAATCGAAGAGAAAGCGAAGCTGTATCTTCAACGTCAATTGACTCTCCACTTCTTGTTGCCACAATTGCACTTACTTCACTAATACGGTCTTGCATAAAGTAACATGCCATATCTAGGTAATGACACCCTAACCATGATAAAATGCCACCTCCGGAAAGTTGTTGTTGGAATAACCAGTGCTCAGGATCACGAAATCTGACCTGAGACGTAACCATGCGCATCTCAATTGACATTGGAGATCCTAAAATTCCTTTGCTGATTAAACCACAAATATCCTGTACTATTGGGTGATAACGGTTCTGAAAACAAACCGTAATTTTAAGACCAGCTTCTTCAATAGCGTCAAGTGCCGGCTTAAATGCCTTAGCCGATTTTGCAACTGGCTTTTCTACAATAACATGCTTTCCTGCATCAGCGCATTTGATCAAAACGTCTGGGGTCTGATCATTTCGTAGACACACGAACATAACTGGCACATCTGGTCGATTAAGTAAACTATCGAGATCCGTGTATGTTTCTCCGATTTTGTCGCCAATTTCCTCTTTAGCATACTGAGTTGCAGATTCATCGGAATCATAGATTGGTATATCCGAAATTTGATCTATCCAACGGAGAGTCTTCAAATGTGCGATAGAATGAGGATGAGCTGCACCTATTAAGCCGATTTTATCAATATGATTCAATAGTTATTTCCCTATTTAGTATGTAGATTGAAATTGTACGGATATGTGAAGTATACTTAGTAATGTAAGTTTAGTAAAGATAAGTAGTACGCTCGATTATACAGGTTTCAAGCGATACTCGAGCTCAGATTAAATTGGCCCAAGTGCGTTTTTCTGCTCTAATAGTTCCATTCCTGTTGGCTTTTGGTTCCACTGATGTATCTGCATATAGGTATTATCCTCCTCATGTTAGCGGCCACCTAAAACTTGCTCATGCACCTCGAGTTGGTGAAATTACTACACTGACTTTATCGATTCATTCGGAACTTGACCAAAACATTGTTTGCCAAGTTCTATTTAGATTACCTCGTGGAATCACGTCTCAATCACCAGATACCTTTGATTATGTCTACTTACCTAGTCTATCAGATGAGGAATTCCGTGTACGCCTTCTTATCAATCAACCGGGCCAATATCCGTTGCAAGCATCTATCTACTTTATGGATTCATACAATAGGCCAGTTGCGGAGCATTTTTATCTCTATCTACATTCGTCTACAGCATCTGCAGAAATCTTAACCTCCCCTCCAAATCAATTTTCTGTAGCTGAGATCATACCTCGTGTTAAAAAACAGCGTCAAGCTGAGCAAATTGGTCGAGTCAATGTTCATGGCAAGGTTAGTTATTTTAATGACAATGAAAAAAAAGAGATCCCCATCCAAAACCCAAACATCATACTATATAACGGCCAAATTATCGTAGCGGAAACATATGCTGATGATCAAGGCTTATACTTTTTTAATGATCTTCCGGGGCTTGATAAGGATCAGATTCCCAACTTGGTCATCGGTGTTCGATTTAGTAATGATTTGCTGTCTATAAGTGATCGTCGGAAAAAGATCTATGAAATCAGGTCGAACATAATCCAAAATGTGGTGAAAGGAGAGGTCGTTATTGATGTGGTATTGGACGATCGGAATCCAAATAGGGCACTTGGTAACATTTATAATGCTATTCAACGGGCACACAATTTTTTCCTCAACCGGCTAGGTTGGCGTCGGGATCATATCCGAGTTGTTTGGCCAGATTCAGGACGTTTCTCATATTATTATGCCAATCAATTTGGGGGCAAAGTTACTGGAGAAGAAATACGAATTGCTGCTGGAGTTGATCAATGGCGTAATATTACGATGTACCATGAATATGGTCATTCGGTTATGATGGCAGCTTATGACTACCAATATGAACAGGTGCCACGTGGAAATCATCAAACCCTGCACCGACTCGAAACTGTATCGGATCTCGAATTTGCTTTTAGTGAAGGGTGGGCTGAATTCTGCGAAGCAGCAGTCGATGACCGTGCCTTAAACGTAACTGGAAGATGGGGAGAGAAAACGCCTAACATTGAAGCAAACAATTGGTGGACAGGCAGTAACAATGGGGAAGGAAAAAACAAGGATGGATCAGTTGTTGAAGGGACTGTTGCTAGTATTCTTTGGGATGTGTTTGACACTTCGAATTCTGTAGATATGACCCCTAATATTGATGATGATAAAATCGCTGATAAATTTGACTTAGTCTGGCAAATTCTAGTTGAGCGAAAACCGAAGAATATTGTCGACATCGCGGTGGCCTGGCAGGAGCTAAGGTTTCCTGAGATGTTAAATTTAAAGGAGGTTTATAAGGCCAATCATACCCCATTACGGCCAAACACAAACCCGGAATTTGAGTTTGTAACTCCTGCCGAAAATGCGGTTGCTGACAAAGCTTTCAAGGTGGATTGGCAAGCACATGATCCTGAAGGAGACGATTTTACCATAGATCTTTATTACTACAATAACTCTCTTGATGAGCGGTTTTCTAAGTTAATCACAAAGAGTATCCCCCATGATACAAAATCATATATATGGCAAACTATCTTTGTCAAAGACGGTAAATATAACTTACGTTCAGTCATAACTGATTCGCATGGAGGAGTGAATATAGTCAACAGCACAAAATACGTCATAGTTGATCATACGCCATTGCAACCACCAAAAATATCCTCGACGACACACCTCAGATCAGATAAATGGTATAGCAATGATTCTCCCGAGATTGATCTGGTTACCGACCCAGAAACCCAAAATGACCGTAAATATAGTTTTGTACTTGATCACCAACCTCTGAACATCCCTGACAATTTTCCGGATTTAATGATAAAAAACAATGAGTTAAGGTTTTCTGGGCTTAACGATGGGATTTGGTGGCTTCACGTCCGGTCCAAGGATCGCCTTGGGTATTGGACTAGCACCAGTCATTTTGAGTTTAGAATCGATAATTCTCCTCCAAAAATGGTATCCAACATTAGTTGGGAAACATCAAACAATCAAATTACGCTGAAATGGGAACCGGTTAAAGATTTGAGTGGAATTGCGGCTTATCACGTCCAGATTGACACTGATACACGCATATTCTTAGACTTAGTCGTTGATAAAAGAATAGATGGTAGTAAGACAAGTTATAGTTTCGTAGGAGAGCATAAACGAAATTATTATGGGAGAATAAAAGCAATTGATAACGCACAACTTGAGAGCCGGAGTTGGAGTCGCATAACCCCAGCAATTCGGTTGCCTGCCTTTTTAAAATGGGATATAAATCATGATAATATTGTAGATATTACTGATCTTGTTCTTGTTGCCAAAGACTTTGGAAGCAGAATTGACCAAGGAGCTAATGGTAGGTCTGACGTAAATACCGATGGTATTGTAGATCTATTTGATCTGATTCTTGTTGCCTCAAAATTCAGTGATCCAAAAGCTGTCGCATTAGCCTCACAATTAATTTATCAAACTCTGGCAAAGATAGAGGAATTCCATCCAAAAAAAAACAGATTGTTACCAAATTTCCCCAATCCATTTAATCCTGATACTTGGATTCCATTTGATATTGCAGATTTGGCAGATGTCACCATTTTGATCTATTCGTTGGATGGTCATATTGTACGTCGAATTGAGCTAGGATCCAGACCTGCTGGACATTATCGTACAAGAGATCAAGCAGCATACTGGACTGGTCGAAACTCAAATGGCGATATCGTTGCTAGCGGCATGTATTTTGTCATACTGAAAGTTAATGGGATTTACACGGACAGGCAAAAAATAGTCGTAAAAAAATGACTTCATTTTGAGTTCTGTATAGCTATGAAATAAATAGGTCGCTGATGAGATTCAAAGGTAAGCAGATTACAGTTTTTGGATTAAGTCGGAGTGGTATTGCTGTAAGTAGACTATTGCATGATTTAGGTGCGGATCTATGTGTGACTGATCCAAAACCTGCTGACCAACTGAAGGCCGAAATTGTTGCCCTTAGTGATTTAGATATTGATTTTCTCCTTGGAGGACATAAACCACAATGTATAAAAAACAAAGATATGCTCGTCGTATCTCCTGGTGTGCCACTAGACATTCCAATTCTGATTCAAGCTAAACATGAAGGAATACCTATCCAAGGAGAGTTGGAAGTAGCTGCTAGTGTATGTTGTACGCCAATTATTGCTATAACTGGGACCAAAGGAAAATCAACAACTGCCGTACTTACAGGAGAATTGCTAAAGAAAGGGGGGTTCGGAACAGTTTGTGTGGCTGGTAATATCGGTAATCCTCTATCGAATGACGTGCAACATTTAGGGGTAAATGATGTTGTAGTTGCAGAAGTAAGCAGTTTCCAATTGGAAACAACAGTTGATTTTTGTCCATTGGTTAGCGTGGTATTGAATTTAGCTCGTGACCACCTAGATCGTCATCAAACAATGCAAGTCTACCAAGAGATGAAGGAGAATATTTGTCAAAATCAAACAGATGATCATTGGATTATTCTAAATGCTGGAGATCCAAAAGTGTCAAGTTTCTCCAATAAAACTAGAGCAAAACCAATCCATTTTTCTGATTCCGTTGAACCTAGGATAGGTACCTTTTTGCGAAACGATGAAGTCTGGATAAACTGGCATGATCAATCGATTCGAGTGTGTAACATCTGTGAAATTGGCCTAAAGGGAAAACATAACATTCGAAACATGCTAGCCGCAATCGCAGTTGCCCAAATTTTTGAAATTTCGCCTGGCGATATTAGGGCAACAGTGATTAATTTTTTCCCCGAAAAGCACCCTGTTTTGTCACATGCGTTTGAATTTGTTGGAGAAGTGAACGGCGTTCGATTTATTAATGATTCGAAGGCAACTAATGTGATTGCTGTTTGTGCTGCACTGGAATCGATTGATTCTCCAATTATATTGATTATGGGAGGCTATGATAAAGGCAATAATTACGAGCCACTTATTGAACTGATTCAATCCAAAGTTAAGAAAGTTATTCTATTGGGAGGATCCTCCCAAATAATCCGAAACGCACTGCCAGAGGATATCGTTACTTTTAATACTGCAAATATGACCGCTGCTGTTCACCTTGCCTATGAGCATTCAGAACTTGGGGATGTAGTTCTCCTCTCACCAGCTAACGCTAGTTTTGACATGTTTAGAGATTACCAAGAGCGTGGGCAGGCTTTTCGGGAAGTAGTGACGAAACTTGAATCTAAAGCCCATAGTAAACAACCAACCGCGTAATATCTCTCCATCGGTGAAATTGCTCCCTGATGCCGTAGGAAAGATCGATCAGATGTTTTTGTTTTTGATTTTATGTCTGGTCAGTTTTGGGCTTGTAATGGTTTATAGTGCAGGAAGTACTTTCACCGATCAAATGTATGATGGTGATAGCCTCCGTTATTTCAAAGTCCAATTGGTTGCGGCTATCAGTGGTTTAAGTCTGATGCTAGTTGTTTCATTTATACCTTGCCAGCTTTACGCAAAATATGCGAAACAGATACTTGGCCTTTCTATTTTTATTTTGCTGCTGGTTTTTACACCTTTTGGCCATCATGTTCGATCGGGGTCTGGGATAAAGTTTCATCGGTGGATTCGATTAGGAGCGTTTGGATTCCAACCAGTTGAATTAGTGAAATTGGGAATGATTATCTATACTTCAAATTTTCTCATCAGTAAATGTGAAAGAGTTAAAAGCTTTACGCAAGGAGTACTGCCTAACCTAATTATCCTCGCTTTGGTCTTCTTTCTTTTATATGTTCAGCCTGATTTTGGTTCTGCTGTACTACTAAGTTTGGTTATAATATTGCTTCTGATAACTGGTGGTGCGCGAATATCACAGATTTTTCTGGTTGCTGTGATTGCAGGGTTCTTTGTTTTCATATGGATGCAAGGTGATAACTACAAGATGGAGCGAATACAAGACTATGTCCGTTCGTTCTCCAATCCTTATGATACAAATTATCAAGTTACACAGTCTCTAAACGCATTAGCTATTGGTGGCATAGCTGGGGCTGGTATAGGAAATAGTATTTATAAACTGGCGTTCCTACCACATCCACATAATGATTTTATTCTCGCTATTGCAGGGGAGGAACTGGGTCTCCTTGGTACAGTAACCTTTATTTTGCTTTTTATGCTGTTTGTATGGCGTGGTATCTACATCGCAAGCCATACGAGAAATCAATTTGCGAGTTTAATTTCACTTGGTATAATTACTCAGATTGGACTCCAGTCGATAATGAACATTGGTGTTACTATTGGGGTTTTGCCAACGAAAGGGATTAATTTGCCCTTTATCAGTTATGGAGGTAGTTCGTTGGTCATGACCTTAGTTTCTGTTGGAATTTTGTTAAATATATCACGACATTTCCATGGAGATATCTGACTAATTCATGCACTCAAGAATTATTATTGCTGGTGGAGGGACAGGTGGGCATGTTTATCCTGCAATAGGTATAGCAAAAGAATTACAGCTACTTGATCCAAATGTTGACATCGTTTTTATCGGTGGAACGGCTCAACTAGAATCAAAAATAGTACCGCAAAATGGTTTCCAATTTCTGCCAATTTCAGTTGCAGGTTTCCCACGAAAGTTGACGTTGAAATGGTTTTCTGTAATGACAAAATTNTTTTTGAGTATTGTAAAATCCTTCCAGATTTTGGCTGAGCTACAGCCAAGCGCTGTTGTTGGAACTGGGGGATATGTCTCTGGACCAGTACTTGTAGCGGCTTGGATCCATCGAATTCCCTCTTTTCTACAAGAACAAAACGCATCGCCTGGAATTACTAATCGAATAGCAGGAACTTGGGTTCGCATGGCTTACTTGGCATTGGAAACAGCTGTCTCATATTTTCCTTCTGATGCTGTAATGTTAACTGGAAACCCAATACGTCGGTCAATTTCAACTGTTAAACGGAGCCTAGGAAATTATGAGAAATTTGGACTTGATCCCGACCTCAAAACAGTTTTTGTTATGGGAGGGAGTCAAGGAGCTACGGCAATTAACTCACTGATAATTGACNCATTGGAATATCTTGAATGTCACAACCAAAATTTTCAGTTGATACATCAAACTGGGGAACAAGATTTGCAGGTTGTNATGAATAAATACGATGAATCATCGGTAAANAGCNTAATAAAACCATATTTTGATCGAATAGAAGAAATTTATAGTATCGNAGATCTAATGGTGTGCCGTNCAGGNGGGATGACCNTNTCTGAGATCACNGCTTGTGGTATTCCTTCTATATTTATTCCTCTTCCCTNNGCNGTGGGAAATGATCANTTAGCCAATGCTAAAATGATAGCTAGTAAAGGNGCAGGAATTGTCTTAGATCAATTTAAAATAGATGGTAAAACACTAGCAAACTATATAATCAATATTGTTACTGACCNNGCNAGGTTGGACAGNATGTCCNAAGCAAGCNATAGACTNGGTAATTCTGAAGCAGGGCGGATTATTGCTGAATCAATTTATGATCTTATGTAATTGTANTNGTANTCATTATGTTTGGTAAAACAAGACATATCCATATAGTAGGAATTGGTGGTGCAGGTTTAAGTGGTATTGCTGAAATACTNTTNAAACTTGAATTCAAAGTNTCTGGATCTGATTTGCGTTCAACNGAAGTAACAGANCATTTGGTAGAAATTGGGGCGGATATTTATACGGGGCACTCTGGCAATCAGATANAGAATGCAGATGTTGTTGTNGTCTCTCCGGCNNTTCCATTAGAGAATCCAGAAATTGTTGCTGCNCGTAATCAAAAAACCCCCNTTATTCGTGGNGCAGAGATGCTAGCGGAAATTATGCGTATGAAATTTAGTATTGCCNTTAGNGGCACCCATGGAAAAACGACAACAACTGCAATGACNGCTGCTGTCTTNGAGGAATTGGATCCAACTGTAATNGTGGGAGGGAAACTGNTAAGTTTAGGAAGNCATGCGAGAATTGGAAGCAGTGATATGATGGTAGTTGAAGCAGATGAAGCATATGGATCAATTGAGAAATTCTTTCCAACTATTGCTGTTGTTACATCTATTGACGCAGACCATTTGGATTANTACAAANATGTTGGGGAGATAGGCCANACTTTTCTGANTTTTATTAACAAAGTNCCATTNTATGGCTCGGCAATNGTNTGTTCAGATCAAGTAAATATNCGTCAGATAATACCACATATCGAAAGGCGATACTGCACTTATGGCATCGAGAACCNAGCTGATGTCATGGCNTCAGACATCCAATACGATGGNCCTACGTCANGTTTNTCTGTGTCGGTNTATGAGGACNTACTTGGCANNATTCATTTGAAGATGCCAGGAAANCATAANGTATCTAATGCGNTAGCNGCAGTTGCCGNTGGGCTTCAGATGGACNTACCATTCNACCNAGTTAAAGAGGCTCTTGAAAAATTTCGTGGTGTNCATCGNCGTTTCGAAGTTTTAGGNGAAGCTCAAGGTNTTATCATTGTTGATGATTATGCCCACAATCCAACCAAGTTGAAAGCNGCTTTAAGTGGTGCANGNGCNAGCTATGACCGACGTATTATNGCTATCTTNCAACCACATAGATACGGTCGGGTCAAGCGTCTAGCCGATGAATTNTCAAANTCTTTCAGTCAGAGCGATGTTCTCATTGTTGCACCAATTTATGCTGCAAATGAAGCNCCAATTGANGGGGTGACTGCGGAAAAGCTTGCGGCAGCGATTGCAGCNAACGGACACGAGGACNTANCATATATATCATCGAAAGANCAGATTGTTAGCTATTTAATTGACATTGTGCGGCCCAATGACNTNGTCATTACCATGGGNGCTGGTGATATCTGGGAAGTTGGCCATAAGCTATTGGATCAGCTAAAAACATGAGAATCTATGCTCCACAACCATATGTTCCATTATTTGATGCTAAGTCATCAGGAATACAAACTAATAAAAAATTTTGCATTAGCCAACTGATTTGGTTAGCGGTAGCGATTGTCATTACTTTTTTACATGTGAACGATATAATCCTAAACAGTGCCATTCTGCAGCTAAAAGAAATTACTGTTCGAGGAAACATACACTATGCGCAGGATAAAATTATCGATTTTTCAGGATTACATATAAATCATGATCTCATCCATCAAGTTTTAGAACAAGAGGTTGTGTCACGTATTGAAAAGCTAAATTATATTGAGAAAGCAGCTGTCTCAAAACATTATCTCCGGAAAACTGTATCAATAAATATCACAGAACGAAAAAAAACTGCCAAAATTCCATGTATAATTGGGGAAAAACCGGTTTTTATGATTGTCGATCAGTANGGTTATGTGCTAGAATACTCGAATTTGGTCGATCTTTCNCACAATTCNCTGGTGGAAATTGCCGGNGAGGGTGCTGANTTGGGNAGCCAATTAGTATCTAAGCAGGTTCAAATTGGCTTGAAAATTTTAGACCTAATCCAGAAAAGAGCAGGGGAAATCTTNACCGAACTGGATTCTATTGATGCAAGTGAAACANATCGAATTAGTGTTCGGCTGAGGAATATGCCCCCGATTTTATTATCTTCGGATCAGTTAGTTTTTGGTGTCAACNANCTTAAGCTGTTTTTTCAACATCTAAAACGGGAAAAANCNGCTGATAAGNNGATAGGGGCATATTTGGATTTTAGATTTGAAGGTGCTGTGTATTTAATGGAGAGGAAGCAAGATGGCAACTGATAATATTGTTGTTGGCCTAGATATTGGAACGAGCAAGATTGCTGTGATTATCGGGAATACTTGGCAAGGAGATCCNGAGAAGATTGAGATTCGCGGTGTTGGTACTGCCCCNTCTCGAGGGTTGCGGCGTGGTATCGTGGTCGACATGGAACTAACGACGGCAGCAATTCGCGAAGCTGTTTCCGCTGCCGAGTTAATGTCGGGTGTCCAAATTGGGTCCGCCCACGTCGGAATTGCTGGTGGTCANATTATGGGGCAGACATCACATGGAATTGTTGCAGTTTCGGGGGAGGGGCATGAGATCACACAGTCTGATNTTGATCGTGGAATCAANGCAGCTAAAGCAGTTGCTATCCCTGCTGACAGGGAAGAAATTATGTCTTTGCGCCAGCGTTTTAAAGTCGANAATCAGGATGGTATTAAAGANCCCATTGGNATGTCTGGTGTTCGTCTCGAAGCCTATGTACATATCATCACAGGTGCGGTTGGTGCTGTTAAAAACCTTACAACATGTGTAAATGACGCGGGCATGGCGGTTGAATCTGTTGTGCTAGAGCCNATAGCTTCTGCAGAATCGGTCTTGAACTCAGANGAAAAGTTGATTGGTGTAGCCTTAGCTGANATTGGTGGAGGAACAACAGATACTGTAGTTTATAAGGATGGNGCATTACGTCATACNGAAGTACTNTCGATAGGTGGAGACAACCTAACCCATGATATTGCCCAATTGTTGAAGATGACCCCTGATGATGCTATTCAACTGAAACACCTTAAAGGGTGTGCTTTGGTAGAGATGGTTGATCCTAGCGAGACTATTCAAATACCCACNGTTGGTGGACTTCATAGGCCACAATTCGTGCCAAGGGAATTCCTCGCTGAAATCGTACAATGCCGTATGGAAGAAACACTAAATCTAATATANCANGAAATAAAGAAAAGTGGTGTTGACGTCCCTGCAGGTCTTGTGCTAACTGGAGGAACTTCACTAATGAATGGTATGGTTGAGTTAGCGGAACCAGTTTTNCCATGTCCTGTCAGAGTTGGATATCCGCGCCCATTAAAAGGGTTAATTGATAAAGTTAACAGTCCTGTTTATGCAACCGGTGTTGGACTCGTAATGTTAGGGTCACAAAATCATCACATGACGGATGGGAGATCTTTCATCAAGGGAGAAGATCGGTTTAATCAAATTTTATCACAAATGAAAAATTGGTTNAGNGACTACTTTTAAATCTTTCTNTGGGTTCATATAGAAACTTNTTGACTTTACTNCTATCGCTGTTTTATAATCGCGAAACTTACTTAATTTTGATATTTGGAGATAAGGCATAGGAGGCGTTGGTTACGTACATTATCNGATGTGACTAAAACACAATGGACCCGAAATTAGACGCAAGCATGATCGACTTTGATATGGAACAGGATGAGCAAATCGGTTCTGCGAGGATCAAGGTAATTGGTGTTGGTGGTGGTGGAAATAATGCTGTTAANCGCATGATCGANGCCAACCTAACNGGAGTGGAATTTTATGCGGTNAACACCGACCTTCAAGCNCTGAAAAATTGTCATAANGCTATNCGAGTCCAGATTGGTGCTACAACCACNCAGGGATTNGGCGCGGGCGCAAATCCTGAGAAAGGCCGTGTAGCTGCGGATGAGGATCGCGATAAGTTAAAAGCCATTGTTGAAGATGCGGACATGGTTTTTGTGACAGCTGGNATGGGCGGAGGAACAGGAACTGGTGCCGCTCCAATTATTGCTGGGCTTGCCANGGAAGCCGGNGCATTAACAATNGGTGTTGTAACTAGACCATTCCACTTTGAAGGTCGTCGACGAGGCGATAANTCGATAGAAGGNCTGGATGAAATTCGCGAGAACACCGATTCGGTAATTGTCATACCNAATGAGCGTTTAACTGAATATGTAGATCAGAATGTTGCTTTGCGTGCTGCCTTTANTATGGTAGATGAAGTGTTGCTGAANGCTGTTCAAAGCATTTCTGATCTGATTACTATTCCAGGTGAAATCAACCTTGATTTTGCTGATGTGCAAACTGTTATGGAAGATTCAGGAAGTGCATTGATGGGTATNGGCCGAGGAGCTGGCGACANTCGAGCTCAAGTTGCAGCACAGAATGCGATATCTTCTCCATTGCTTGAGGAGAGTAGTATCGCTGGAGCAACCGGAATTATAGTTAATCTGACAGGTCCATCGCATATGGCCATGCAAGAATTGAACGATGCCATGGCCGTAATCACTGAAGAATCAGATACGGATAACATCATTTTTGGTTTGACTTATGATGANAGCNTGAGTGATGATGAAATNNATATTACCGTTATTGCTACCGGTTTTGAGNACNGTAGTTCACNTAATCANGATACATATGCAGATACCAGAGATNCANGTGAATTTTTAGGTCGTTTTGGTCAGAATAACCGTTTCTCAGACCGGTCACGCCGTTCTCCCCGTGATTCATATCGANCCACACTNGNTTCTAGCNGGAATTCGAGGTTCAATCGCCGGTCATTCGATAAGGATAAGGATAAGGATAAGGATANGGATCAAGCNAANCAGAAAAGGAGCGATGATNATAGNGAATTTGCCGCGGCTCCAGCTTCNGAAACNCTTGATTTGCCAGAAATGATGCGCACTCNAGAACCTAGCAGANNAGCTCACGAACAAGCAAGCCAGAATAGGCCNAGCGACGTGGGGNCAGACATCGAAATTCCAACNTGGCTTCGTATTAACAAAGATGANTAAGAGTTAGAANACCGNCATCGGAACTTTCGCNTGTTGGTGTTCAATCAATGATCTTACNTCGTCTGCNAAGTGTTTCCCATAAGTTTCTTGGATAATATAGATTGAGGTGTCAATTGCTAAGCTGCTGCCTGCGCAAGTAAGAACCCNTCCGGCTCGTACGATTTTCGACGAGTAATNTGGGATGAGGTCATCCCGTTCTTGNAGTTCTTTTAAGGCTANCCAATGAGTTGTGGCCTGACGNCCGCGTAATATACCTGCTGCTGCAAGAATTAGCGTCCCGGTAGAAACACCAGCTATAAATTCACATTGGTTGGCTAGTTTCCTAAGTTGGCTCTGAATCATAGGGTTTGCCATTGGGACTTTTCGACCTTCTCCTCCNGGAACAATCATTAGGTCAATCTTCGTAATGTCCAAAAAGGTACTTTCTGGAGTAATAATAAGGCCATTTGCACACCTNATTGGTTGTAGCCGCAACGCAAAGGTAAAAGTTTGCATGGCACCCGGACGAATCCGATTAACTGAGGCAAATACTTGGAAAGCTCCTGCAAAATCGAGTGGGTCCATGTCATCGTAGAGGAAGAAACCAACTTGTTTTGCNTCCTGTNGNCCNCTGTTTTTATTTTCNATCATGATTTTGTTTTGCCAGTTTTGCCAATCTTATATATTCATCTTTTCCTTTGGAAATCCGATTAATGTCAACTTCGGTTACCTCGCGTTTAATCTTGGCTGGTATACCAACTGCAACACAGCCTTGAGGTATTTCTTGACCTTCTAATATAACAGCCCCTGCACCAACAATTGCATNTTTTCCAATTCGNGCCCCCGTAAGAATNGTTGCTCCCATTGATATCATAGCNCCATTTTCAATGGNGCAACCATGAATGATTGTGCNATGACCAATTGTTATATCATCACCGACGATGCAAGGAAATCCATGGTCCAAGTGGATAATTGTGCCGTCTTGNATGTTTGTGCGCTGACCAATTTGAATGTAATCAATATCACCTCGCAANACACANTTAAACCAGANACTNGCTTCNGCTCCAATTGTAACATCTCCAATAATTTTGGTGCCTTCTGCGATATANACAGATTGNTCAATTTGAGGTACTTTATCTTTNAACTTTATTAGCATTTTTTGTTTCCTCTTTNNTTACCTAATTCTTCTTCAATTCTTCNAACTACANTCTTCGNTTGTTCCACGGCTGCTTTAAGCTCNCTAATCTGACTAGTAATTGGAGTAAAGATAGCCATGTCACATTCTCGTAAAATTCTTACCATTTCNTCGGCNGACAACTCCGATACATTTTCTAAAAGCAGTTGCCGTTTTACANTTTCTGGATTGAGTCCAACNGAGCTNCTCTGNAAACTGTCNCTAATGTAACTGTAGATGGCATTTGCAAGGTCAGCAAAAGATCGAGCTTGATTGAGTATTGNNAGCGCATTAGCATAAGCATTCAGTTGCCGCGATTNTTGTTTGTCTGCNTGACTTTGCTNATGGTTGTGAATTTTGATTATGTAAATTACACCTATCGCACCNATAAANAGAACACCAAAACTCCAAGCGAAAATTTTATACAANCCCATGCCAGTTCTCACTTTNCTGGTGTCTAACATTGAGGAATCTAACNGAGTTATCTTAGCTTTAGTTGTAGTCTCAGGCGAAATTTNTAGTGNAATCGGANTAGTACGTATAATTTCATACTTTTCCTCNTTAGGATCAAAATAGCANAACTCAATCACGGGAATTGTAACACGACCTGGTTTTGATGGAATAATGACATATTCATANGTTCGNCTTCCGNAAATNTNCCCATNTGTGTCTNGTGTTGCATCTGTGATGTTAGAATCATAAATTGTTAGATCAATCATTTCAGGTATTTTNAACTCTGGTAGAGTTTCAATATTACCAATACCAGCAATTCTAATGTGCATCGTTATNGCTNCACCAATTTTAACCTTAGTTTTCTCGACCTCCGAGGTGATTTGATATNTCCCAACTACNCCTNCAAAGCTAGTTGGNTTGCCTGTTTCTNGCAGAGGACGNACCATAACCTCAATCNTCNCCTCAGTNTTTAANTGCCTTGGAATGGATCGATTGCTACGTTCAATCGAAGNNGGCANGGAAAGGACGGAGGGGGCAATCGTGATGATTCCAGTTACCATAGGGAACAGGGCAATTTTAATTTCTGCGACTCGGAATNGTGTGCCATTAATAANTTCTGTCTTGGGTTTGGNNTGTCCNAATTGGTACCTCCAAAACTGATTCATAGATGGAAGTTGATACTTGGGGAAATCGACGCTTGGGATTATTGCCGTATGTAAATAACGNAAAGTATAAGTAATTTGCTCCCCAANGTAGGGGAATTGATTATCGACACTGGCTTCAATTTTTTGCGAGCCTCCATAGAATGGGTCNTTAAACANATTCNGAGACCAAGTACGTTTTTGNGANCCAGTNTGATTTTGCAGTTGGATCTTCGNTTTTACTATGATAGTAATTGGTTGNATNTGGAAATTCTTACCATTAAAAGGTAAANNAATATCTGAAATTGTAAATGATCCCTCTTCCTGCGGAATTAAGGAATAAGACCAAATTTTCGANACAGAGCTTTGTGCATTGACGTTATTGTACTGGTTTTTTGTTCCAAGATAANAAGNTTGAAAGCTGACCGGNAANAAGGANCCAAGATTTGGTGGGGCCATCGCTTCTAATTGCTGGTGACTTGATATGGTTATCGTTAAGGTTGTATTTTGGCCAACAGCGATCGTTTCTGGTGTGAGGGTTACAGATACAGATGGACTTTGTCCCCAGCCAGACGGGCTAAGGCTGAAAAATGCCAAGAATAATAACTGAAATCTAAAGCTGGAATGCTGTTGACCTAGAAAAGTGTTACCAATCCTTGCTAGAGTTCGAGGGGGGCTGACGTGAGATTTGATGGTGTAAAATCTGCTTACGAATTTCATGCTCATCATTTTTTAGTGNTTCTAATAGTCGAATTGCATCTGCCTTCGACATCTTNTNCCCATTAGGAGTTAAAGGNTTTTTTTGTTGATTTCTTTGGNTTTGATTACCNGCATGATTTTCNTTATTGGCNTGTTTTNGGTTNTTTGATGCNTCTTGATTCTGTTGTTGCTGTCCTAATTTTTCAAGCNCTAGTTCAAGATTATGNTTGGAGTCNANATCCTCNTGNTTCATACGTAAAGCTGATTTGTAGGATCGAATGGCATCCCGAAAATTACCTGTTTGAAACTGTGAGTTNCCTAGATTGTAGTATGCTTTGCTTTGNTCTTCCAGTTTTAGTTGACTTATAGATTTTAGGAAGTATTTTTCTGCNAGATNAAATTCTTTGTTNTGATGNAGCGCCGCACCTAAATTATAGTTNGATATCGGTTCATCCGGCTTTGCCTCAACTGCNGATTGATATATTTCCTTAGCTTTTACGAAATTGCCGNTTTTATAGCTTTTATTTCCTTCTCTGATAAAATCCCTCCATTCNCTAGAACAACCTGTCAGNANGAAAACTAAGTAGAAAAGAGCNTCCATTTTTTTCATAGATTACCCTNTGAAANNAACTCAAAATTTCNCATTCTAGTTTAACAATTTAATCTTTTCTTTGTCAATTCAAAACCAAAACCGAAAGTTTCATTTTGGCATAAGTCATCAAAACTAGGTTATAATATTAAGTAATTATTNAGTAGTGTTCATAGTTTTTACTCAATCCAGTTTAANNGGCTATTTCTNGATCTTGCTGTTGTTTCCAGAACAATTCTCCAACATATTAATGNCNTCATAAAAAATGCACTCCNATATAGGAATCNCATGAGAATTGCAATTATGGGNGGTACNTTTAATCCAATTCATAATGCGCACTTAATTAGTGCTGAGCAGGTNCATGACAAACTCNACTATGACCGCGTATTGTTCGTNCCATCCGCCCGCCCGCCNCACAAAGGGACGCATGATATTATTGATTCAGAACATCGCTATGAAATAACTCAAATGGCAGTTGCAGATAATCCCCATTTTGAGGTNCTAAGGATTGAATTGGATCGCGAAGGGCAATCATACGCAATCCAAACAGTCAAGGAGTTGCAAGAGCTTTATGGTAGCGANTGTGAATTAGCTTGGATTATTGGTGCGGATTCATTGATAGAATTTAAAATTTGGAAAGATTGGGATGAGATTCTAAATATCTGTCATTTTATTGCTACNACACGTCCTGGTTATCCATTGTCAAAAGTGCCTCATGACATTATCAATCGAGTTGAGATCTTTCAAATTCCAGAGATNGAAATTTCTGCTACTGACATTCGGAATAGAATTCGTTCNAAGCATTCCATACGTTACCTNGTTCCANCACAAGTCGTTGAGTATATTGCCAAACATAAACTGTTTATATNAGAGAAGTTACCGTCAACACATGAGAAAAGAATGTAGTATCTGCAAGGAAGAATTCGATTTTGTGTATAAAAAAGGTGAACAACTTCCACAATATTTCCCATTTTGTAGTTCGCGTTGTAAGCAGGTCGATCTTGCNAGATGGCTCAATGAGAAATACCAGATTAGTTCTCCAATTATGCTTGAGGAATTGCCAGCCGACGATGAAGAGAGGTTAGCAAATTTCTTATCTGATAAAGTAAATGGTGATTACACCAGTGANGAATAAAAANCTTAAACAGATCNAGGAGTTTTTACACAAGAAACTTAAACCAAAACGCTTTGAACATGTGCTCTCAGTTCGCGAGACGGCGATAAATTTTGCTGCTAAATATAAGGCTGATCTTCAAAAAGTGGAATTAGCCGCACTTTTGCACGATTGTGCCAAGTGGATGAGCAATAANATATTGATTGANCTCTCTAAAAAATACAAGATACAACTTGACCAAATTGAGAAAGAGAATCCAGCATTGTTGCATGCAAAAGTTGGTGCTGAATATGCAAAAGATCATTTTGGNATAACGGATTTAGATGTACTCAATGCNATCCGAAATCATACTACTGGTGNTAAAAGGATGTCATTAGTTGACAAGATCCTATATGTCGCTGATTTTTGTGAACCGAAACGCAGCTATCAAGTTGCCGATGATGTTTATAGAATTGCAGAGATTGACCTCGATTCAGCAATGTTAAAAGTAGCCCAGCACAAAATTATTAGACAAATTGAAGACAATCTGTTGATTCATCCNAATACTATTGATGTCTATAACACTGGACTTCGCTTATCANATAAGAAAAAGAAGGAAATAGAAATTGGAAAATGATGCACTGGAAATGGCNAAAACTGCGGCCATTGCTACGTTAACTCGGCGTGCCGAAGACGCTAAAATTCTTGATCTTAGGGAACTCGGCGGATTCACAGATTTTTTTGTTATCTCTAGTGGAAACTCGAATCGACAAGTTGAAGGGATATCCGAAAAAGTGATAGAAGACGTTGATNAAAAATGGAATCAGAGACCATGGCATCGGGAAGGTCGACGTAAAGGAGATTGGATTCTTCTTGATTACGTTGATTTTGTGGTGCATATTTTTCTGCACGAAAAACGGAAAATTTATGATTTAGAACGGCTTTGGTCTGAGGCCTTGGAAATTGAGTTACCGACGATCAATTCCAATTTAATAGAAGATGATTATGAGATTGAGGACGAACTTGATGATTTTGAACTTGATGATTTTATTTTTGATGAGGAATTTGAGATGAAAATTGATTGACCAAATTAAGCTTCGAATTGGCCACGTACTAAGGGCTGCTATTCAACGGGCAATAAATCGAAATGAAATCTCCCTAGACGGTATACCTGATATCGTATTTTCTCCTACAAAGGGACCAGGGCATGGTGACATCGCAACACCAATTGCTATGTCACTGTCAAAACCTGCAAACATGCCGCCTAAGCAGATAGCTGAGATTATTGTCAGCCACTTAGGAAACGACCCGTTAATACGTCAAGTCGAGATTGCTGGTCCTGGTTTCATCAACCTTTTTGTTTCAGAAGATTGGTTTTACGAAATATTGGAACATATTGTTTGCCAAGGTGAAGACTATGGACGGTCCCAGAACAGCACGAACAAACGAATTCTAGTAGAGTTTGTAAGTGCTAATCCAACAGGACCTCTCAATATTGTTAGCGGGCGTGCTGCTGCAGTTGGGGACGTACTCGCAAATTTACTCAGCGCAGCTAACTACGATACAACTCGTGAGTTTTATATTAATGATGCAGGCAAGCAAGTAGAACGTCTCGGTGCGTCAATTGATATCCGTTATCGCCAGTTGCTTGGCGAAGAGGAACTAAAACTCCCTGAAGATGGTTATCATGGCGAATATCTGATTGACTTAGCCAAGTCGATAGTTGAAAGTGTGGGAGATCAATATTTACAATTAGATGAAGATGCTCGAATTGATAAGTTCAAAGACATCGGAATTCAGCACTTACTGGATGGACAAAAGTCCACATTGAAACGATTTGGTGTTGAATTCGATGTTTGGACAAGTGAACAAGCAATCCGTGATGATAAAAAACCTGAACAGATTATTGAAATCTTTACAAAGAAGAATCTACTTTATGAAGCAGAGGGAGCAACCTGGTTCCAAATGACAGAATTTGGTGATGACAAAGATTGCGTTGTTATCAAAAGCGATGGCGAGTTCACATATTTTGTTCCGGATGCAGCGTATCATCATGACAAATTCGACCGTGGTTTTGATTTGCTGATTGATATCCTTGGCCCTGACCATCAGGGACATATTGCTCACCTTGATCATCTAATCAAAGCCCTTGGGTATAGCACTGACCGATTTGAAGGACTTATTGTTCAGCAGGTTAATTTGGTACATCGGGATGGGAGCCGCGTTGAAATGTCGAAACGAAAAGGTCACCTTTATACCTTAAACCAGTTGATAGATGAACTGACAGAGATAGTAGGTGAACAATTCGCAGTTGATGCGGCTAGATACTTCTTTCTAAATCGAACTAACAACAGTCATCTTGATTTTGATATCAAGCTGGCTGTCACACGTGCTAATGATAACCCCAGTTTTTATGTACAGTACGCGCACGCTAGGTGTTGCAGTATCTTTCGTGAGATGAAAGAGCGAGCAATTGATCAGTTGCCAATTAATCAAGTTGATCTCAGTCTACTGACTATTGATGAAGAAACACAGATCATTAGAAAAATGGCTGACTATCCAGAAGTTGTTCAAGATGCTGCTAAAGAGCGTGAACCTTACCGTATTCCCAAATATCTGTACGAGCTTGCATCACAATTTCATGCATTCTACAATAAGTTTCGAGTGTTGGATATGGAACATCAAGATTTAATGCATTCGAGGCTTGTGCTTGTTAGATGTGTACAGATCGTAATTTCGAATGGTTTGAAACTGTTAGGAATATCGGCACCAGAAAAAATGTAATGTGTGGCACTTATATTTTAGTAGATGTCTAATATTCTTGACCACCTAAAACGTAATCAGGAAAATATGCGTCGACCAAAAAAACCGTTAATTATCTACGATGGCCAGTGCAGTTTTTGTATCAATGCCATAAAACGAATTCAGAAACAAGCAAAAGAGGAACAATTCGACTATATTCCCAACCAAGATCCAGACCTTTATATTGCCTACCCACAGCTTGTAAAATTCTTATCACATGAAGGGATGCGGTTTATTAATCAGAAGGGTAAAGCGTTTTGTGGGGCCGACTCAGTTTATCAAATCTATCGACGTTTACGTTGGTCACAATATATTGCGTGGATCTATGTTGTTCCAGGAATTCATAGAATCTGTAAGATTGTCTACTTCATTATTGCTAAGAACCGGTACCGCCTGAGTCGTACAGTATGCGACTCAGATGTGTGCGACGCAGGTTGAGGAGTTGCTCGATTTGCCGTCAATTCGATAATTATAGTTTCTGTCAATTACATCTCCTTCCAACCCTACATATTAAAAACCCATAGTAATTTCTAAATACGAGTTAAGCTATATTTTGAAAAACTCATCTGTCGAGCTTCCTATTTTTAACCTCATATTGATTGTGTGTTTTCTTATGGTTGTTGTCAGTTGTATTGATAAACAAAATGAACAACAGAATAAAAAGGACAGAGTTGGTTTACATGAAACAGCGAAAAATCACTTCGAGCTTGGAGTCAATTTGAAACAGAAAAATCCGCGTAAAGCAATCGAGGAATTTAGGAATGCTATTCTGATAGATCAATTGTATTTTAAAGCTC
Source organism: Candidatus Poribacteria bacterium (assembly GCA_002729415.1). Lineage (GTDB taxonomy): Bacteria > Poribacteria > WGA-4E > WGA-4E > UBA9662 > UBA9662. The sequence continues at coordinate 43,649 of PBXZ01000090.1, forward strand.
ATCTTGAATATATCTATCTCATGAAAAATCAAGGGAGATTCAATCAGGTTATCGATGAATATCATGAAAAAATCAAGCAAAATCCAGAAGATGAGATTTATCATTATTTAATGGGACAGATTTTGGAGGAGACTGAGGATAAGATCGAAGAATATCAAAAAGCAGTAGAGATTAACCCTGACTATTATCAAGCACACCTGAGTTTAGGTAATTGCTATAAGGCTAAAGGTGAAATTAAAAAGGCTATTTATCACTTAAAGGAGGTTGTACGCATCAACCCTAACCACGAAGAAACACACCGGTCATTGGGTGAAATGGTTTATGGAGAGCAAGCCAAGATAAATGAAGCTATCCATCACTTGAAGGAAGTCGTTCGTATCAATCCGAAAGATGCCTCTTCCTATGTCAATCTGGGTGTCGCTTATTCTGAACAGGGAAGAATCGAAGAAGCCATCAAGATGTATGAACGAGCTATTAGTATCAATCCAAATTTGTTTGAAGCACATGTCAACCTTGGCCTGGTTTATTCCCGACATGGAGAACTGGATAAAGCCGTTGAGGTATACCAAGAAGTTACCCGTATCAATCCTAATGACGAATATAGCCGTTACGATTTAGGGACTTTTTACCAACAACAAGGAAACACAGATCAGGCCGTTTATCACATGCAAGAGGTTATTCGCATCAATCCCGACTTTTTGCAGGCACACTACAATTTGGGATCTATCTATAATAAGCAAGAAAACATAGATCAGGCTATCCATCATATTCAAGAGGCTATTCGCATCAACCCAAATCATGAGAAATCACACCTTATGTTGGCAGACATTACTTATGGCAAAATCCGGAAGATTGACAAAGCAATCTATCACTTAAAAGAAGCCATTCTTGTTAATCCTGATAGCACATCTGCTCACTATAATTTAGCACTAATCTATGCAAACAAAGGTCTGATGGATGAAGCCATTAACCATTTGAACGAAACTATTCGTATTGATCCTGAGTATGGGAAAGGTCACTATAATTTAGCACGCATTTATTCCTTAAATAACCAAAAATCATTGGCTATACGTTCTCTTCGACAAGCAATTGGCTTGGTAGGACATGAAGCAACTGAACTGTCAAAGATAGATACTGCTTTCGACAATATCCGAGAAGATAAAGATTTTTCCGAATTGCTGAAATAAATTAGATCTAAATATGTGTTGTCCAACAATAGAAGGACATCTCATGGTTTCAACAGAAAAATGAAATTCAGAAGGATAGCATACACCACTGATAGCCGGGGATCCAATTGCCAACAGTAGCATGATCTAGCACTATACAATGTTAATAACACTAACTTTAAAGATTCCAGAGGTAGGAAACTTTAAATACCACGACCTGATTCCTTAGTCTCGCAACCCTTTCCTCGGTTTGCCAATCTTCGTCGTAAGCCAAGAAGAGGGTGTTATGGCTGCCTGCGATATTGCTTTATGGGATTTAAAGAGGGAAATCTTTCAAGAGCCGATATGGCGCCTAATCGGAGGATTTTACCGCGATCAGATACCAGTGTATGTTTCTGGCTTAAGTGCTAAAGATGTTGGATGTCCAGCGGGTAGTCTCCTATTGAAGTTGCACAAACGTATATTATACAGGGATTCACCGCTTTCAAAGGTATCCCCCTAGATCTGTCGTTCCGTCAAGTAGTTGGAACGGAGGCGATTCTATTGTATGACGGTATGTGACGTTATTCGCTACAAGATGCCATTTCCGTAGCTAGGCATCTTCAGACTTTAGATGTCGCTTTTTTGAATATCCGTTAGCACCTGAGGCTATTGATGATCATCGAATGTTGCGGCAGCAAACCGGAGTAGCTGTTGCACTGGGCGAAGCCGAACGAGCACGTTATCGATTCCGTGAACTTCTCATTCGTGAAGCTGAGGACATTATCCGAGCTGGTGTTGGTCGTACCGGGCTGAGCGAATATCTTTCCGTAGTTGACTTAGCACAAGCTTTTCATCGACAGGTTGCACCACGCGCCAGTACCGGTTTAGGTATATGCACTGCAGCTTCGATTCATCTCTGCGCAGCAATTCCTAATCTAATCTTCTGGGGGTATAAACCAAAATTGGTGAAGTTAGCTAACCAGTATTTAACATCACCTTTAGTATACCAGAACGGTACTTTTCAAACCCTGTAGGTATTGGTTTGGGCGTTGAACCTGATTATAGTAAAATCATGGATGCCGTGATTGATTATTGACCTTTAAATGCTCATTATTAACTGAAACGCATAACGAGAACTGAGCCTCTCCCGTAAAAAACTACCATCACCTCAAAAAATTGAAATGGATTCGAATTTATCTTTGACAACCAGATTGACAACTTCAAAGCAAACCGGTGTGACTTGGAAATCAGTTGCAGTCACAATTTGTCTGATTCCGTTAAGCTATTATTGGATTATCGTTGGCGAAGTTGGACTGGTCGGATACGCTTTAAATACGTATGCGGTACCATTTTATAATGTTGTTTTCACTGTGTTTTTGCTGGTCATCCTCAATAGCGTATTGAAGAGATCTACCAGCATCCAGTTGTTTACAGCCAATGAATTATTGACCACCTACATTTTGCTAAGTGCAGCCTGCGCTCTGCCTTCGATAACTTTGATGACTATTTTGGTGACGACAGTTGGACATGCATTCTGGTTCAATACCCCAGAAAACGAATGGCGCCAGCTTTTTTGGGATCAACTGCCATCATGGTTGACAGTTCGGGATAAGGATGTCTTGGCTGGTTATTATCAAGGTGATTCGACGTTTTATCTTGCTCAACATCTCATAGCCTGGATTCAGCCTACGCTGTATTGGTCATTATTTGTCACCGTTTTGATCTTTATGATGTTGTGCATCAATACCATCATTAGAAAACAGTGGATCGAGCATGAACATCTGTCATATCCTATTGCCCAACTTCCATATCGGTTTATTACTCAAACAGGATCATTATTTTCTTACCGAATTGTGTGGATTGGATTTTGTACTTCTGCCTTGATTGGCATTTTTAATGGCGTGAGTTTTTTGATTCCTAGCTTGCCAGAGATACCTATTAAGCGCATTGGTGGTTGGCAAGGATTCGGTCATCTATTTACCGAAAAACCTTGGAACGAGATTGGACGGATCAGCGTCTCTTTCTATCCTTTTGTTATTGGGTTAGGGCTGTTAATGCCTTTAGATCTATCTTTTTCAAGCTGGATCTTTTTTCTTTTTTATAAAGCGCAACTGGTTTTATCAAGTACCATTGGCCTGACAAAATTGCCGGGCTTCCCTTACATAGACCGTCAATGTTTGGGAGCGGCAATCGGTCTGTTTTTGACCTTGTTATTGTTTAACCTGAACTATTTAAAAAATGTGATCAAAACGGCATACGAAAAAAGCGACACGGATCGTCATGAGCCTGTTTCATACCGATTTGCCCTGTCAGGCTTAGTATTCGGGTTAGGATTTTTATGCTTGTTTTCCTGGGAAATTGGTATGTCATTTTGGTTGGTTCCAATCTTTTTTGCCATTTACTTGGTGATAATAATCGTGCTTACACGGATGCGAGCGGAACTTGGATTTCCTGTACACGCTATGGAAAATATGCAGATAGATCAAGTTCTAATTGATGTGCTAGGTACACGTTGGCTTGGTAAAAGTAATTTAGTTTCTATCAGCTTATATCGGTGGTTCATAAGAAGTTTCACCAGCCACCCGATGCCACATCAGTTAGAAGGGTTTAAGTTAGCTGGACGAACTGGAATTGATACAAGAAGATTATACTACGCACTGGTTGGCGTCGCAGCGTTTGGAGCTATGATGGTGTTTTGGGTTATACTGCATATCTTTTATCAACATGGCGCTTTAAATGGCAGTGGATGGTCTTACGGTTTTGGTCGAAGAGTGTATAGCGGTTTACAGCAATGGTTGTACTATCCAAAAGAACCAAACTATTATGTCATATTGGCCATCATTTGGGGCGCTTTCTTTTCCGGATTGTTGATATTTATGAGAACCCGTTTTTTATGGTGGCCTTTCCATCCCGTGGGCTTTGTCATTTCTAGCGACTGGGGAATGGCTTATCTATGGACATGCTTGTTAGTCAGTTGGTTAATCAAATGGGCTGTATTGAGAATTGGTGGATTTAGTTCGGCCCAACATCTCACCCGATTTGCCATTGGGTTAATTCTGGGGGATTTTGTCATCGGAGGGCTGTGGAGTTCGATCAGCATCATCACCCAAAGACAGATGTACAATTTTTGGCCTTAGACTTCAACTCGAAAAAGATTCGGGTTTGGGGAATTCGTTTAATCGGTTTAAGCAAGATCCAACATCCCAAAAAGACATCTGTTGATTGCTCACTGAACTTCGCATATTACACAAGAGTCACTCAAACGTGCGGTAGTTCAGAAACGTCTTTCCATTTGCTTTGATGTCCACATCTGATAGTGTTTCCGTTCGTATCCAATTGCCATCCACATCCAAAAATGAGAGCGTGACATTATGTATCCCAGCAGGCAAAGACATCCGTACCAGAAAAATCTGATTTGGTAATGTTTCCCATGAGCGGGTATCTGCCTTCTCTGAGGCCACGTTAAGGAAATTGACTAAACTTCCAACAAACTCATCTTCTTTAGCTACGCTATAAAAAGCAAGATACTTAAGTATAGTGCGTACCACGGTACGAAGAAGAATCATTTCCTGTTCGGAATCAAATGTCGCCAGGACTGAGCCCTCGATATCTTCTACTAATACACCACGAACCTGAAAATTATCTACCTCCGACCCTCGATTAGAGATTTCATCAAGTCTCCTTTGCACCCGAGTTCCGCCGAAATGCTTAACTTCTGCTTTAACTCCTATCAAGTGAGGACGGTTTGAGACGTAAGCAGGAATAGCTAACCGCATAAGATATTCTAATTCAGCTTCGTCATACTTAGTATTTTGTCTATGCACAACGATATCAGCAAATTCCCAAATGTCGTCTTCATTTACCTCTTCTTTATGTGTGAATGGATCTGTCTTAAAAATGGGAAAAAAGAGTTCCTCTTCAATTTTCGGTGGTACAAACCCACTTTCATAAATAAGAATAAGTTCTCCTGAACCTGGAGGATGTTGAGGCGGTTCACCATAAAGCTGTGCATAGCGTTTAGCTTCCTGGTCGAAGCCCAAAAAACGGGATAGTCGAACTAGTGCATGTCCGATGTCCATTGGTAATGAAATGCCGAGAGGTTCCCCATACTGTTGATATCCAGCTTCTGCCCAACGATAAGCTATATAGGCATCATTCCAGTCACCAGCCCATTCGTAGAGAATACCTGATAAATAGTCAAGAAATGCCGATCCCGCAAAATTGTAAGTAGAGTCTTCATCTGCGTAGTGTTGGCGAAGTCGTTCAGCTCGTCGACACTCTACCAGGATGTCATCTTGAAGATTCAGATAAACATAGTTGAGGATGCGATAATAGTGGGCGAGAAATCTTTCGTGGCGCGTACCTGAATATGGAAGAATGTTATCTGAAGTTAGCAACGATGTGGCTTCCCGCGAAAAGCTTTTGGTGTAAAGATCTTCGGCTAATATCTCCGCTTGTTCAAATATCCGATTACTCTCTTCAAAATGGTTTGTGTAGTGAGCAATCAGAGCATACTCAAACAAGTAGGGAAGCTGTTTTTTCCCCGTAGCAGCTTTATCAAGTTGCCGTAGTGCATCGTCAAATCTTCCTTCTTGAAATGCAAGGCGTACCCGATGCATGCTGTAATGGTCACACCCCATCAAAAGAAAAAGCAGGAGAGGTAGAAAACGTAGAATCCAAGCGCATCGCCTATATGGATGCAACATCAGTGACCGGTAGTATGTCCCATTCAGTGATCTAGGTGAAACACGAACTCGCTTTGTTGAAACTGCTGAGCGTTGAGAAAATTGCGGTATCATGAACCGATAGCTAGAAACTAATTCGCTTGCGCTCGATGATTTTTTTGATCTTCTTTTGCCCCAACCAGATTTTCTCGTTTGTCTCGATATTGGTCAAAGTCAAATCCACCTGATAATAGGTGACCTGTGTCCCTCCTTCACGGTCCTCGATGGAGTTTATTTCACCGGTCATCATGTAGTCTGCTCCGTATTCAAGCCCCATTTCTTTGATGGTTTTGAGGCTTGAATACACTCTCTGATCCTCTTTCTCTGCACGAATTTCATCTCGTTCTGTTGCGCTTGCAACTATGGAAACTCGCCCAGAATTGATAAAAGCGCGTTCGATATCATTGATAAACGCACTGATCGCAACATGCTCCATACTCCGGTT